>JBGQLF010000871.1:0-5328 GCA_041499985.1 Gemmataceae bacterium | reverse complement strand
TCGGCTGCTCCCACTGTTCTGGGTTAGCTTGCGCGGTGCCGTTGCGCTCTGCTGATCCATGGCCCTGCTGGGCCCGGGTATTGTCTCGGGATCGGCTCTGCTGCACCCGAGCTTGGAGCGCGGTCACGTTGCCGCCGGTGGCGTCAAGGATTTCGGGCCAGAAGTGCCTGGCCAATTCGTCATCCCGATCAGCAGGCAAGCAAACGGCAAATGCAACCGCGTCCGCAATGACCGCATCACGACTCGAATCGTTCCACGCATTCCCGGCACGATGTTCTTGCAGAATCAGCCGCGCTTGGTAGCGATAGGCATGAATCGCCCGGGCAAGATGTTCCTGCCATGCCTTGATGCCGTGAGCCTGAATGAACTCATCCGGGTCCAGGCCCGCGGGCAGCTTCTCCGCCACATACGCAGTAATGCTGACGGTTGCCAAGCTCTTGATGCAAGATAGGATCCCAGCATCCCCCGCACTGTCGGGGTCGAGGCAGATCGTCACCGACTGGACTTTGTGCTTCGCCAGCGTCTGGACTTGTAGCCGTGAGAGTTCCGCTGCCACGCAGGCGATGACACGAGCATCTCCACACATCTGGGCAAGAGCTGCATCGGTAACGCCCTCGACCAGAACAAGATCCTTATGCCCGGCCTTGCGGGCTCGATCGAAATAGAGCGGCGAGCGTTTGGTGGATTCCCAGGAATTGTGCGTGGCATCAGCAGGATTCCGCAGGGCTAGTTTCTTGGGCCGGCCCGCCGGTGGCGTTCGTGTATGCCAGGTGCCATAGATCGTCAGCGGCCTCCCCGATTCGTCCGCCCACGGGAACGTGATGTAGCCCTCGAATCGGCGGCACAGAATTCCAACTTCCTGAAGCAGTTGCCGATCATGTCCGGCACAGGTGAGAGCTTGTTGAATAACAGAAGCTGACTCGTAATATCCGAGGCGCAGATGCCGGATATGGTCGTCCTCGAAACCGCGTTCGTGCAAGTACTGTCGAGCGGCTTCACCGCTCGAAGACCAGAGCATTTGCTGGCAATGGAGGGTGACGGTCTCCAGGATGGCTCGTCGAGCATCACGCTTCCGGGCCCGCTCGCGCTCCTCCTCGGTCCATTCCCGTTCCGGGAAAGGTACGCCCGCTAACTTGGCCAGCCTCTGGACGACCTCGACAAAGTCAGTTCCGCGAGGAGAAATGCCGCTTCCCCCACTCAACTTCCACAGATACTGGATGGGTCCCCCGCCGACCTGGCAACCAGCACACCGCCACATGAGGGAATCGGTTTCGACATAGAAGGAAGTTCCACTCTTGCTTTCGTGCCAGGGGCACCCACCACGCCACTTGCCTGGGGACTTCTGCCAGCGGTGGGCTTCATGCGTAAAAACATCTTCCGCGGTCAAATGTGGAAGAACTTCCTCGGTAAGAAACTCAGAGAGGCTTCTTCCGGGCTTGCCTTGTAGGCTGGGTGCTTCTACCATGAAAGTGATCCAACTCCGATACACGCCTCACCGCCGGTCACGAGCCGGCGGTTGGCGTTCTACCGTTTCCCTTTGCCTTCCCACCGCCGGCTGAGCAAGTAGGCCAGCAAATCCTCGCGCAGGTACCTGATCCGCCGGCCGACGATCTGCGAAGCCGGGATACGTCCTCGGCGGCGTTCGTCGCGGAGCTGGTGATACTCCAGGCCCAGCAATGCGGCCGCCTCCTCCTCGCTATAGGCCAGCTTGCCATCGAGCCGGGCCTGCTCGGCCTCCAGGGTCCGCAGGACCTCGGCCACCACCTGTTCGACCAGCGGCCGCAGGGCGGCGGGGTCGAACTGAAGGGACAGGCCGGCAGCCGGCGCTTGGCGGCCGGTTGCGGCAGGAGGTCGGATCTCAGGGTGCTCGGTCATAGCCACTGTACCGTCCGCTGAAGTAACCAAGCAGCCCCCCGTCACCACGAGACGAGCCGTGGGCAGCCTCGTTTAGCCAGGGGCAACGCCTGACCACGATCGGCGCGTGCCGGAGGCGATTCGGGCAACCCTAGCGACCTAGCCTCCGGCGGCAGTGCCGACCCGCGATGGACGCGAGCCGGATGCGCCGCACGAGGGGTATTTTGCTGGAGAGCCACCACGAATTCGTGGGGAGTTGGTGGGGAAAATGGTGGGGAATTAGTGGGGAATTAGAGAGCAATTCTGGTGATGAATTAGTGGGGAATTAGTGGGGAATTAGAGAGCAATTCTGGTGCGGATTTTGTAGCGGCCCCAGGATTTCCCGGGAAAATCGATAACCTCCCCCCAGTATTCCGGATCGTTTCGGGCTAGCGTCTTCAAATACTTGCGAGCCTCGGTGTGGCCGCTTTGTTTGTCTAGGTCGTCCTTGCTCAGGCCCGTCTCTCCAGCGTCTAGCAGTGCCTTCACTACGTCGAAGGTGGTCCCGGTTAATCGCGGCCGCTCCCTGCCTAAGACCAGCACCGTTTCGTCGGGGCCTCTCAGCACCACAGCCGACTCGAACTTCATTGCCGACAATGCAGCTGTTTCCGCCGTTCTTTGCTCGCCGTCGAGCGTCGCCACTGACTCTTCCAACCCTGGATCGGCTACCTCCCCGGGAAACATCCAGGCCCCGGACGACTCCCGCGTTGTCGCTGACTGTTCCAACACGGGATCGGCTACTGTTGACTTCGGCTGCGTTCGCGCTTGTTCCTGTGGGGCCGGAGTCTCTGCGACCAGGGCACAAGCGACCGGAGGAATTGTCGCTGGAGACGCCACAGGAGGTTGTTGATTTTCGGAGCTTGGAGACCGATCATTGAACCGTGCAACGATCTCAAGGATATCTCGCTGGTGATATCCCCACACCCACCCGCGGCTGTTCATCTTGCTTGGCCGCCAGATTTTCTTTCGATCAAGTTTCCGTCCCCCGATAACCCAGCAGGCTCTTTCGGACCAATCCTGCAAAAGATGTGCCCGGAGGCCGTGAAGCTTCTCAACTGCGATCGCGGGTAGCCAGATCCCTTCTTGATCCTCGTGAGGGCTATCAGGAAGCACCGCTTGCTGCCTGGCGATCTCTTCCAACTGTGCGCGCAGGAATAGCCATACCTCGCCAGTATGATTTCCCAGTTCCATGCGGACCTTTCTCGCGGAAAACTTCCGGCCACTCAAATAGATGCAGCCTTGCTTGTGCCACAGCATCAAGGTCGAATCGCTATAGCCAAACTGCTCTTCTGCCTCTTGGGCAGTAACTTCGTCTCCCCGCTTCGCAGAAGTAGGCGAGCGAGGCGCGGCTGCCTGAGCGATGGCTTCCAAGTCGTCCTTGAGGAAGACCCGCATGCGGCGCACATACTTTCCCCGCCGGAAAACTTGGTAATCGAAGCGAAGCTTTCGTCCTCCGAGGCGCGGACACCCATGATCGCTCCACTGCCATAGTGCCCATTCCCCGTACCCGTACTGGGCTTTCGCTTCGAGGCAAGTAAGCCATCGGCCGGTGTCCTGCGCGGTCGCCTTACCAGCCGCTTGAACCGCAGCGATCTCCCGAAGATCATCTTCGAAGTAGAAAAAAATTTCATCGAATTTGGATCCTCTCCTCGTAACCAGCCGCACAACTTGCTTGCGAGCGCGAATTCTCCTCGCTAAGAGGGGACAGTGTTCCCTGCGCCATCGGTCTAAGCTGGTGAGCGAGTAGCCGAACAGACGAGAGGCCAGACCCGCGGCCAACCAAGTCCCTTCTTTGTCTGCCAAGCGACCGTCTGATACAGGCAGGGCGACAATGTGCTCGATGTCCACTTGGTCATAGAGAGAAGGTCGTCCCTGCGTTTGTGTCCGCTCCGCCCGCAACTTCCGACCACCGAGAGCCAAACTCCCGTTCTTGTGCCAGTGCGAGAGGTTGCCCTTCGGAAGGTTGTATTGGGTCTCGATTTGGGACGCACTGACTTTAGTCGGTTGCATGGCCGATCCTCACTTCGGCGACCTCATTGGTGAAAGCGGGCAGGGGCAACTCCCGCTGAGGTACGGGGATTCGGGTCGCAGTTTCAGCCCGATCGGTCCTCAGCCCGAGGCCCGGGCCTGATGCGTTCCCGCAAGCGAGGGTAACTGGACGACCGCCGCGCGCACTTCACCGACCGTCCGGCTCAAGTCTACGACATGGAACAGGAGTCCTTGGCCGGGCTGACGCAGTACGGACATGAGGGCATCCCCGGTCTTGGCGTAAACATCCTTCCCGTCGGTAACCAGATACGTCTCTGCCAAGGGGTGTGCCAGTTCCTTGTGCCTGGTCAAGTATCGGACCACGCGCCGCAGGGCCTGGAGGCTGACACCGGTTCCCCTCAGTTCATGGGCGACGCGCAAGGCCACCAGATCCATGAAGCTGTAAATCCGCTTCGTCCCGGTTCCTTTCGACCTCGCGATGCTGGGCGTCAGGAAACCGGTTTGGTCCCAGTAATGCAAAGTCTTCTCATTGACGCCCGTCACTTTCGCCACCTGCGGGGTTCGGAATTCGAGCGTCATCCATCCATCCCTCCCCGGGTACCTCAGTCGATCTAATCATTTAGATTAGGGAGCAATGTACTCTGACCAGGCTTCGTCGGCAAGATCAGTCCTGCCTTGGCAGAGGGGGTTCTTGACAAGGGCCGGCCGCGGACGTCAAGACCGGCCCGCGTCAGCTGGCGGCAGCGCTGCCTTCCTGGACGAGCGCATGATCCCGCCGGCGCTGCGTCTGCCCACGGTACTCTGTTTCCTGACCTGCCGCGTCCTGGCCCTGCTGGGTGTTTTACCCCCGAAGCCAAGACGTCCGGATGCGGTCGAGCGCATCGAGGGGGCCTCCAAGCCACCCTGGCCCGGAAGCTGTGGTGGTCCCGGATCGCCGCCTGCTTTCTCCGCGGCGGCTTCGCCTTGGTGCTCGGCGGCCAACTGGCTCGCCGCTTTGGGCGCGGCTGACTGCCATTCATCCAGGGGCCCTGCCGCCGGCTGGCACGGTGTCCCTTCTGGAACCCTCCCCGCGCAGCTGCGGCAGCCCCACAGAGTGGGCCAAGGCCCGCAGCCCCCGATCCCAGGTTCCATAAAGGTTCCATAGGGGTTCCATAGAAAGCGCCAAACGCATACTATCCAGGACTACACTAGCATGCCGTAAATCCTTATCTAGAAAGTGCTTTCGGTAACCATCGATAGTCCTCAAAAGCCCTCTCTACAAACTTTTAATCCGTAGGTCCCGGGTTCGAGCCCCGGCGCCTTCACTAAGCAGCATCCGGGGCGTACCCTGACAGGACGACCGCTCGGGGTTCCTCCTAGGAGTCCGTCCGAGAATTAGCCGACACTCCCCCTTTGGCCTCTCGAAGATTTCCTTTGGCCCCTCGGATTCGTCCTTTTGATCTTTTA
>JBGQLF010000870.1:0-5331 GCA_041499985.1 Gemmataceae bacterium | reverse complement strand
TCGAGACCCGCCCGGAGTTCCTTCCGACTGCCTTTGCCATGTCCCGGTCTACCCCTATCGGAACAACTGGCGCTCGACCCCGGTCAGGTGAGCGTAGGGCGCGATCGTCCGCAAGCGCGGGTCCTCGACGGGAGTCCCGGCCGCGAAGTGGTACAGGCTCTGGAAGCGATCGCCCGTGAGGCCGAGCACCTCGTGGAAGGCATCGTCGAAGTAGCAGCCGATGCCCGTTCCGCGCACCCCCGCTGCCTCGGCCTCCAGGTAGAGCACTTGCCCGAGCACGCCGGCTTCCCAGAACAGACGGTGATACCACCACGAACCACCGCCCCGGATCACGTCCCCGAACTCCGCGATCATGCCCAGGCTGAAGGCCCCATCGGAGGCAATACCCTGATGGCAGCTCACCGTGCGCGCCGTCGCGCGCAGATCGCCCTCGATGAGCAAGTACAACGGCAGGTGATCCGGACATCCGGCGGGGCGATGCCACGGGAATGTCGGCCGACAAGCGGCACGGAGCGCTTCGTGGGTCGACGGGTCACGCTCGAACAGGTACAGGCCGGAGGCAAGGCCGCGGACGCGGTGAACAAACAGTCCAACGTGGAGGTTTGGTCGCCAGGCCAGGAGATCCCACGGCGGGATTCCGGGCCGCGGCAGGAGGCGGTCCAGGAGGTGGTACAGGGTGACAGCATCGAGCGCCGTCCGGCCGTCAAAGTCCAAGGCGCTCCGTCGCTGGCGGATGAGTGAGGCCGCGGGCACGGGGCCGGGCATAGGAGGGGACAGGAGGGCCAGTGGTGGCCGGGATGGCGGTTGCCAGACCGACTCGGGCTCGGTCGCTGGCTTCCAAGTCGCTGCCGCCGCGTGGTCGATCCATTCCCAGTGAACGTGATCTTGGCTGAGTCGATTCGCCCTTCCGGTCCAGATGCCCCCCGCTACGATGCCGGCATCCAGGAGCGGCACGGGTAAGGGAGGGGGGGCAACGAGCACCAGGGCTCCGGGGTGTTCGCGGTCCAGCAGGGCCACCCCGACGAAGTCGGCATCGCGGTCGAGGCCGAGCACGCCCGCTAGCTCCGTGTCACCGGCTGGGTCCAGCAGCCGGGCGGACCAGCCCAGGGCCGCGGCGGCGTAGCGCACCGCGGCCAGTGCATGGCCCAGATCATGCTGGCAGTACCGGTAGGCACGCTCGCCATATTTCCACGCTTCCCGCCAAGGGATGGAGGACAGGCCGACCAGGAAGGAGTGGGCTGGCAAACGCGCGGTCAAGGCCGCGACAGCAGCATCGGCCAAGGTGCAGCGCCGTTCGAGGCGATGGTCGTGGCTGACGTAGTGGTAGACGCCGGCTGAGAGGCCGGGCAACGGAGGAACAACAGCGTAGCCCTCGGTCGGGTGCAGGTTGCCGCTGGAGGGGTTGCAGCGCAAGGCCCAGCCTGAGCCTTGATACTCCTTCCACGCCGACAGGCCCAGCGCCAGCTCGAACAGGATGGCCACCGTCTCGAACCCGAGCCGGCGCGGGGCGATGGCACCAGGGACGTAGAGGTCGTTGTACGGGGTAACGATAGCGTCCGCAAGCAGGGGCAGATCGATGACTGCGGCATCGGCAAAGGTGCGGAACGGCTCGGGCTGGTTGGCCCAATCCAGGTCACTCGGCCCTTGAGCGTAGCGGTGGAGGTGGTGCTTGGTGCGCCGGTGATAGGACAGGATCAGGCCGATACGCTCGGCCTGCTGGTCGCTTCCACGCGCCCGGTTCGCCGAGTCTGGCACAAGTTTTCTCCTCCGGGCAGGTCAGCCTCGCAAGCCATCCTGGTCCATGATAGAGCAAAGCAGGTAGGTGTCGATGTGGCTCCCGCGGCAAGCGGTTGGGAGTCGTGGGCAGCCGGCCTCAGTAGCCGGACGTGGCTTCTTGTTACCTTTCGCTCGGATACACCGGCCCAGTGACGATGTCCGATCCTACCCCCAGCTTGACAGTGCGTTCGCCGCGGTCTCTTCATCGCTCAAGCCCGGAGCTTGGCCGAGTAGGCAACGAACCTTCTCGGCACAGCAGTGGACTCTCGGCCGCCACCTTACCGCTCCCACGCCTGGCTGGCCTTGCCGAGCTGCTGCTCCCGGGTAGCCCGTCGCTCCTCCAAGTCGCCGACCTGCCATGATTCTTGTGTGGCACGCACGACCCAGGCGACCCGCTTCTGCGTCCGGCAAACCAGGGCGTACGCGTCCGCCGGCATGGGACATCGAGCCGTCCACCCGGTCAGTCCTTGGCCGCGTTGGCGGCTGGCGCTGCCCGTGACACCAGGTCCTGCCACAGCCGCCGTTGCTTTCGCCAGTCCAGCGCAGCGGCCAGCGGCTGCAACTGGCGCAGGTGAATCGGGTCACGGCCCCGTTCTGTCCGGGGCAGAAAAAGGATCTGCTCCTGGATGTCCGGAGCCAGGTAGAGCAAGTTCATGACTTGACTGACACGTGCCTGGGAGACGTGTCCCAGGCGGGCCAGTTCGCTGTAGTTCTCGATGCTGCCCGCGCGGATCAACTGCTCGAAGCGGATCGCCAGGGCCAGGAAGCGGGCGACCCGCGGCACCCGGCCCGGCGTGGACGGCCGCTGCGGTTCTGGGCCCTGCCGCAGCTCTTTGCGGCTGCCCCGACCGCGTCGATGGAAGTGGATGCTCTTGTCAATGGTCAGTGCCGTGGTCATGCGCTTTGCTCCTTGCCCTGTCGGGCCAGTTCCTCAGCCAGCGTCTTGATGCCGGTCGGATGGAAGGCGATGGACACCTTGCTCTGCGCCCCGTCGTAAGCCACCTGCTGCACCAACAACTGCACCACGCGAGCTTGTTCACGGGGTGTCAACGACTCCCAGACCGGATCGAAGACCGACAACGCCAGCGCTGCTTCGTCCTCGTCGAACAGATGCTGGTGAATCGCGTGGATTTGCTCGTGAACCTTCCGCACCCGTCCTTCGACCAGACCGATGCGTTCCTGTAAGTCGGCGAGTCGGGCGATGAGGGAGCTGTTGTCATCGCCCGGCTGGATCTGACCGGAGAGCTTGCGGATCTCGCCGTGCCCGCTGGCCAGGTCCTTCTCCAACCTGTGCTGCTCGGCTTCCAACTCGGCTGTGCTGGCCTCCTCCTGCTGGCGTGCCTGAACGAGAACCTCCTGGAGCAAGGCTTGGTCCTTGCCAATGCCCTGAATCTGTTCGACCACGAACTGCTCGATCTCGCCAGCGGGAATGGATTTCGACGGGCAGGTGTTCCAGCCGCGCTTTTGGGCGTTGCTGCAGACGTAGTAGCGATAGCGCTTGGTCCCGTTGCGGGTCGTGTATGTCGGCGTCATAGCACAGCCGCAGGGTACACAGCGGAGGAGGCCCTTGAGCAGGGCACCGAACGGGTTGCGGACCGGCGCTCCCCCAATACGGCCGTGGCCCTGCAAGATCGCCTGGACGCGCTGAAAGACTCTGGGGTCGACGATCGCGGGGTGCTCGCCCTGGTGGATCTCGTCCTTGTAGCGGACCTTGCCCAGGTAGGCAACGTTGGTCAGCAATCGGTACAGGTTGGTCCGGGTAAAGGGCTTGCCGCCACGCTGGTGGCCCTTGCGGGTCTGCCAGCGCTTGTTGACCCAACCGCGTCGCTCCAACTCCTGCACGACGGGGAGCAGCGACTGGTGTTCGAGATACAAGTCGAAGATGGCCCGCACGCGGACGGCTTCCTCCTCGTGGACCAGCAGCTTGGAGCCCTGGGGGGCGACGTCATAGCCCAAGAGTGGCATGCCCCCAGCCCACTTGCCCTTGCGGCGGGTGGCCGCAATCTTGTCGCGCGTCCGCTCCGAGATGATCTCGCGCTCGAACTGGGCGAAGGACAACAGCACATTCAGCACCAACCGCCCCATCGAAGTCGCCGTGTTGAACTGCTGGGTCACCGAGACAAAGGAGAGGCGGTGCTTGTCGAAGGTCTCCATCATCTTGGCGAAATCAAGCAGCGAGCGGCTGAGGCGGTCCACCTTGTAGACCACCACGCAGTCAATCTTGCCCGCCTCGATGTCGGCGAAGAGGCGCTGCAGCGCCGGCCGGTCCATGTTGCCGCCGGTGAAGCCGCCATCGTCGTAGCGTTCCGGCAGGCAGGTCCAGCCGGCATACTGCTGGCTGGTGATAAAAGCCTCCGCCGATTCCCGCTGAGCGTCCAGCGAGTTGAACTCCTGCTCGAGGCCCTCCTCGGTGGACTTGCGCGTGTAGACCGCGCAGCGGACCAACGGCAACGTCGGCGGTCCCCCCTTGCGCTGGTTGCGGCTCATTGGTCACCTCCTTTACCGCCCAGGCGGAAGAAGAGATAACCGTTGCAGTGCGAGCCGGTGATGACCTTGGCCACGGCGCTGAGCGAGCCATAGACTGCGCCCTCGAACTCGAAGCCGTGCGCCAAGACCTGGACCTGCAGCAGCTGGCCCTTGTACGTGCGGGTAATAATGGTGCCCGGCGGGGGCAGCCGGTCATCGGGCTGGAAGCGCAGGGTGGCGGTCTGAGTGCGCTCCTCTAGGGCAGTCGCAGGCTTGGCCTTGGGCGGGTTCAGGCGCAGGTCGGCGTCGTTGGCCAACTCGGCGGCTCGCTGGCGGGCGCGTTCGGACAGGTCGCCTTCAGCCAGCGCCTGGAGGCGCCAGGCCGTGCGCTTGATCAGCCAGGTCTTGTTGTTGGCCAGCGTCGCCTCGCCGAACACGTCCGCGTACCTGGCCCGCAGCTCCTTGACAGTCATGCGCTGGAGCGCAGCGAGTTCTTTGCCGATGTTCAGTTCCATGCGGTGCTCCTTTCTCGAAGCCTCGGAAACGGTTCACTCCTGTGGACACTGAGCACGGTGTCAGCGGAAACTGCAAGGGAAACCGGGCCCATTTTCGGGGAATAACTGGGCAGGCGCAGCTGGATCGGCAGCGACCGGGGGCGGGAGTCGGCAGGCGACGGCGCGCGCGAAAACGCGGCCTGGTACGGGCGGAACCGACCCGGCGTGCCGGCGTCGGGACCAGCCGGGTGAGCCGCACCGGTGCTCGTCCGGCGGCGCGGGAGCTACCCACGACGCGAACGGTTGGAGAACGGAACCCGTGGTGTCAGCCCCGCGGCGTCTGCGGCGGGGCGGGCTGCTGCCGGGAGGGCCACCACGGTTCGGGAAGCGACCGGCGGGAATCTTTAGGCATGAAGCGACTCATTATATATTCATTATACTAACCTGCGGGCTACCCGGTCCGGCCCCGGTTTTTCCTGTCAGGAGCTGTCAGGAGCTGTCAATTCCGCGGGGTACCTTGCCGGAGGGTTCCTTCGGAGAGGGATCTCCAGCGCGAGACGCGGAGAGTTTGGGCCAGAGGCTTGCGGGGTTGGCC
>JBGQLF010000869.1:0-5335 GCA_041499985.1 Gemmataceae bacterium | reverse complement strand
GGCAGGATTGGAATCCTGCCCCACAAGGACGTGTCCGCGCTGGCCCTGGCCCGCTCCCTGATGACCGGTGCCTTCGAGCCGGCGCCTGAGGCGGCCTCCGATCCCGTACCCGAGGCGCCCGGCGAGGGGACCGTGGATCAGTTCCCCGACCCCTCCTCGGAGAACCCGCCCGCGGCGCCCCCCGCCACCGTCCGGCTGTTCGATTCGTCGACGCGGTCGTCGTCTTCGGTCGTGCTGCCAGGACAGAGTGGGGATGCGCGCCAGTCGAAGGCCAAGAAACCAACGTACTGGCAGAGCGTGGCGACCCTTGGCGTGCAGGTGGCCGACGCCCTGGAGTACGCCCATAAACAGGGCGTCCAGCACCGCGACATCAAACCGTCGAACCTGCTGCTGGACACCCGCGGGATCGTCTGGATCACTGATTTCGGTCTGGCCAAGGTGGAGGACCAACAAAACCTAACGCACCCCGGGGATATCCTGGGCACCGTGCGCTACATGCCGCCGGAGGCGTTCGAGGGCAAGACCGACGCCCGCGGGGACATCTACTCACTCGGCCTGACGCTATACGAGTTGCTGGCCTTCCGGCCGGCTTTCGGCGAGAAGGACCGGCACAAGCTGATCAAGCAGGTGACGAGTGAAGAGCCGGCACCGCTGGGCAAGCTGAATCCCGAGGTGCCCCGGGATCTGGAGACGATCATCCACAAGGCGACCGACCGCGAACCGGGCCGCCGCTATCAGAGTGCCAGCGAGCTGGCGGCTGACTTGCAGCGGTTCATCGACGACGAGCCGATCCGAGCACGGCGGGTGTCGCTGCCCGAGCGGGTGGCACGGTGGTGCCGGCGCAACCCCGCGCTGGCCGGTCTCACAACGACCGTGGCGGTCCTGATGGTGGCTACCACGATCGGAGCCCTGATCGCCACCGTGGCCTACGGGCGTGTGGCCAGGGATGCCGAGCAGGCTCGTCAAAAGGTGGAGCTGACACTGACCGATATGTACACGTCATATGGGCTAACGGCCGGCGAACGCGAGGATCCAGCCCAGGCGGTCCTCTGGTTTGCCAATGCCGCCCGGCGGGCCGGCGCCGGCACCGATCGCGAAAGTGCCAACCGAGCCCGCGTGGCCAGCTGGAGTCGCCAGGCCCTCCAGCCGGTTCGAGCCCTGGAACACAAGGCGGCCGAGTGGGTGAGCAGCTTGCAGTTTCATCCCAGCGGCCAGTATGTGCTGACCCAGACCCAATTCCGCGGCCAGCCGGCGCAACTTGAAGAGGGCGATTGGACCCTCTGGGATCTGGCCCAGGAGGCGCCGCTCGCCCTGCCCGCGGGACTCGGCGCGGCCAGCAGCGCGGCCTGGAGCGCGGATGGCCGCTGGCTGGCGCTGGGGACGCCGCAGGGTGAAGTCCTCCTCTGTAGCTTCCTCGGCGGAGAGGTCCACCAGCGCCTGGCTTACGGCGGGCGCATCCACGCCCTGACCTTCAGCCCCGAGGGTCGCTTCCTGGCAATCGCCAGCGCCAATACCGTGGAGAGAACCTTGGTATCGATGAGCGACTGGCCGCGGCCCGGAGGATCCTTGAGCGCCTCTCATGCCCTGGCGATTGCCTTGGCCAGTCCGAACTGGTCGGGTCCGTCCGTGCTGAGTACCGGATTGGCCCTGCGGGTGTTTCCCTCCTATCGTGTGCGCGTCTGGGATTGCCAGGTGGGAGCCTTTGCGACGCCAGAGCTGAAGCACCCCATGCCGGTCGCCGCTCTGGTGTTCCATCCCCAGGGTCATCGGCTGGCAACCGGCTGCTGGGACAAGAAGGCCCGTGTCTTTGCCATCCCCAATGAGACGGGAGAACCCCTGTTTGCACCCGTTGACCACCTCCTGCGATCCCACTCCTTGGGTGGCGGACAAAGTGGCCCTCCGACATTCCTCGACAGTGGCCGCGGGCTACTTACAAACGCCGGTTCTGCTGAACTGGCCTGGCGCGATGCGGAAACGGGCGCCGTCATCCGCCCCGTTCCGCTCCCAATCGAAAGTCCTGTTAGTGTGGGAGGTATCTGGAGAGTGGCGGTCAGTCGTGATGGCAAGTATTTCGCTCTGGCTGGCCAGAATGGTGCCCAGATTTGGGAGGTCGCGACGGGGCGGGCGGTGAGCCACCTCTTGAGGAACCGCTATTTGCAGGTAGTGGTCTCCGCGGCGTTTAGCCCGGACGGGCAGACGTTGCTGACCGGCTGCACCGACCGCACCCTGCGGCGCTGGTCGGTCCCCAGCGGACAGGCGCTAGGCCGGCCGATGGCTCATCCCACGTCGGTCAATTTGGTTGTTATCTCCCCGGATGGCCGGTTTCTGGCTACGGCCCAGCGCGGCGGCCTCGTTCGCATCTGGGCGTCGCCCACGGACAACCCGCGCAATTACCCGGTGCCGTTGGACGGGAAGAATTCACTCGCCAAACTTAGCCACGACGGACGCTACGTCATGGCTACTGGCCAGGTGGACCGCACCATGGTGCGGAGTACGCGCGTGTACGAGGTTGCCACAGGCCAACCGGCAGGGCCGCCTCTGGAGGCCGACGGAATTCTCCTGGATGCCGCCCTTTCCCCCGATGGCCGACAGGTGGCAACGCTGGTGTCACCCGCTCATTCGTGGGAAGAGCGCCGAAGCCAAGGTGGCCAACAGCCAGGTCAGGTGCAGCTCTGGGATTGGCGCACGGGGAAACAAGTTTGCGATCCCTTGCCCATGCCTTCCGAGCCGCGCTGCCTGGACTACAGCCCGGATGGCCAACGTCTGGCCATCCTCTGCTCTGGCGGACAGCTCCTGGTGATCGATCCGATCCAGGGGCGGATCACCTTCCCGTGGCGAGCTTATCCCGGGCCTATCCCGCTCGGGGGGAATATAACGAATCCCGGTACGGTCCGTTTTAGCCCGGATGGCCAGAGTCTCCTGACTTACGATATCGACTCGCGTGTGCGGGTCTGGGAAAGCGCCACGGGCCGAGAGCGCTACGCAGCGCTCGAACACGCGCAGCGCTGTGTCGATGCGCAGTTCTCGCCCGATGGCCGGCTCCTGGCGACGGCAGCCCTAGACAACACCTGCCGCATCTGGGACTTCGCAACCGGCCGGCCTCTCGCCGAACCGCTGGAGCACCCCGACTGGGTGCTAAGGGTGGTCTTCAGCCAGGACGGCCGGCAGGTGCTGACCGGCTGCCGCGATGGCATGGCCTATCTATGGGACTGGCGTACGGGCCAGAAGGTCTGCCCACCTTTCCAACATGAGCACGAGGTCAAGGCAGTGGCTTTTACCCCCGACGGGCGCTGGGTACTGACCGGGAGTGATGACGGCATCATGCGGGTCTGGGAGTGGCGCACCGGCAAGGCGGTCACACCCCCGCGCTCCATGGGCGGCGCGCGCGCGGTGTTGGACTTGGCCGTCACGCCGGAGGGCAACTATGCGGTGGCCGGCGGCTGGACGGACGCCTTGAAGGTGATCCATCTCGGCGACCTGTCCGCGCGGAACGAGCTGGATGCCGACGACCTGTGTACCTGGGCGGAACTCGTCTCCGGGCAGCGGGTCCAGGAAGGTGGTGGCGTGACTAACCTGACGGCCGAGGAATGGCTCGAACGCTGGCAGCGGTTCCGCCGTCTCCACCCCGCGTACCACAAGATGGATCCGACAGAAGTGCCCGTGCCCGGGCGTGCGGCGGGCCTTGCTGGAGGCGCTGTTCCCGGACCGCCAACCGGACCGCTCGCCCGATCCGCCGCCGGTGGCGCTGGCGGTCCGGCTAGCGGCCTGAAGCTTGCGGAGCCCGGGGGTGGCGCCTACCTCGCGAGCCAATCCAAAAACTCCCTGCAAACTGACCTGTTGCGGCCCGTGATAGCCGGCTTATGATGCGGGCGCGGGAAGTTGGTTTCACTTCGCACCGTTTGCGTGCCGATGAAGAGTACGTGACGGAAGAGCCAGGAAGTTTCGATTTCCAGCAATGGGCACGGCCGTGGCACTTGAAAGAGAACTGGAAACATTTCGGAGGGAACTCTCCCGACTCTTAGCGGAAGGGAAGGGTGGCAAGTTTGCCCTGATCGTCGGCGACCAGGTGGACAGCGAGTGGCCCAGCCGAGAGGAAGCGCTGCAAGCTGGTTACGACCGATTCGACCTGGCGCCCTTCTTGGTCAAGGAGATCACCGAGCACGAAGAGCCGCTCTACTTCTCCCGCAACGTGAAACCATGTCCCTGATCACAGGTAAAATCACTCGGGACGGCGCCGTCATCGACGTGCTAGTTGGCGTCAGCGAGGCCAGGCGAACCGTCCTGCTCCGAAATGGCCTACCCGTTCCCAAGGAGGAAGCTTTACTCGCCCAACTCGACACCGGCTCCTTCGCTACAGGGCTGACTCCCGAGGTCTTCCAGAAGCTTGGCATCCAGCCTTTCGAGCGCATCCTCATCCGCACACCTTCCACCCGGCCGGGCCAGCCGTGCTCCTGCGATCGGTACGATGTCACTCTCACCCTCCTTGCCGGCACAGCGCAAACGGTGTTCTCCCGCGTCTATGTGATTGCCTCTGAGGACTTCGGCCCGGAGGAGCACATCCAGGCTATCATTGGTCGGGACTTGCTTGACAAGTGTGTCTTACGTTACGAAGGGCCACACAAGACCTTTGAGCTGGCATTCTAGCCAGCCCCAAGTCGTCACCGGGCTGGTTGCCCCCTGGTGAAGTGCGCCACTTGCTTTCCTGGACCTGGGGGCGCGACGCCGCGCCGACCATGTTCCCACCTCGCTCTGTACGCAGAGGTTCGTCTACGTACACAATCCCAGAAAAAGTTACCAGATGGTATTGATCCCTCAGTTACCAATCGGTAAGATGAGAGTCCGTGAGCCAGTCTAGCCCCCAGCGGAGCCAGCCATGAAAGTCATCGGGTACATCCGAGTTTCGACGGAAGAGCAAGCGGCGAACGGCCAGAGTCTTGATACCCAGCGCACCAAGCTGCAAGCCTACGCCGCAGGAATACCTCCAGGAACAAATCGAACAGGAGGGACAGAGCGATGAGCAAGAGCAGCACGATGATGGAGACACTGAGGCAGATGATTGCTGGCAGCGGTGAGACGCTGGCCACGATTGCCCGTGGCAGCGGGATCGCCCAGCCGGTTTTGCACCGGTTCGTGAAGGGGCAGCGCGACAATATCACGCTGAAGACCGCGGACAAGCTGCTCGCCTATTTCGATCTGGAGCTGCGGCCGCGGAAGGTGAAGTGACCGGCGGGCGCGGGGGGGCCGCGCCCCCCCACCCCCCCCCCCCCCGCGGGGCGGCCCCCCAACCCCCGGCGGTGAGAAACCAAATTAAACTTGGCCAATAAACCCACGGCGG
>JBGQLF010000868.1:0-5339 GCA_041499985.1 Gemmataceae bacterium | reverse complement strand
GCGGTCTTGGCGTCTTGGCGAGCGAGAGTCTACGCTTTCACAACTTGCGGCTCGGCTTCCGTCCGCGCGGGAGCTGGCGGCGGTTCGGCGCTCTCCAAGGCATCGAGGAGTTGATCCACGCGGAAGGGCTTGAAGAGCACGAAGCGCAGCCCTTCCTGGCGGGCCTTGACAATGGAATGGGACGGATCGTAGCCATAAGCGGTCATCAAAATCACCCGTGCCTGCGGTTGCGCTTCGCGCAGACCGTGAAACATGTCGTACCCGGACAGATCCGGTAGGCGAATGTCGGCCAGGATGGCGTCATACGTGCTCAGGCGTGCCATGGTCAGAGCTTCCTGGCCATCGCGCGCGGTCTCCACGATGCAGCCAAAGCGGCCCAGCAAGCCGTGGGCGCAGCGGCGCACGCGCTCATCATTGTCGGCCATCAACACGCGCATCCCCTTCAGGCGCGGGTGGTCGGCCTCCTGGTCGCCGGGCACTTGCTTGGCCGGTGCCAGGTCCTCGCCCACTTTGTGTATGCTCTGCTTGATGGCGCGGGCGCTGGCCAGGATCTGGCGCAGCTTGGCGGCCATCTCCGGCTCATGACCGATATAGCGGTCCAGGACCGCCGTCGCCGCCGCCAGGATTTCGTCCACCGGCAGGGCCACCTCCCGGCTGATCGCTTCCACCGACTGCGTCGCCGTGCTCCGCTTCTCCGCCGTCAATAGCTCCAGCGTGTGCAGGGCGGACGCAATCTCACGGCTGAAGATCTCGGCAAATTTCAGCTCTTCTTCGCCGAAGGCGTTCGGCTTCGGACTCTCGACGTTGAAGGTGCCAATCACTTCGTCATGGACCAAAAGCGGAACCGTCAGCGAGCTGCGCGCCCCTTGCGCGCCCTCCAGGTAGAGCGGATCGGTGGTCGTGTCGGAACAGAGGTAACTCTTGCCCGTGGCGGCGACGAAGCCCGTCGTCCCGTTGTCCTCGGCCTTGGCCTGCAACCTTCGGCCCCCGGCTTCCGGTGTCATGCCCTCCTGGAGAAGCGGTACCAGCAGCCCCGTCACGCGATCGAGCAGCCGAATTTCGATCACGTCATAATGCAGCAGATCGTGCGTCAAGCGGCGGATGTTTAACTTGAGTAGCTCGATGCGTTCGTCGATGCTCATCTCCGCCAGCTGGTCGGGGGATAGGTCGGCCAGCTCTCGCCCCGCATGGTGCAAGGCGTCGAGTTTCTGCTGCTGCTGGACCTGGGCCGTGACATTCCGGCTCAGGCTGATGAGATGGGTGATCTTACCGGCGTGATCGGAGACAGGGGTGACTTGCAGCTCGATGGAGCGATTGTCACGACAATGGAGACGGGTGGTGACCGTGGTGCCGGCCAGAGCGGTGTGGAAGGGGCAGTAGTCCGGCCCAAGGATTTCCGGCGATCCCAGCGCGTCGTAGAAGCCGCGTCCCAGAGCCGGCCCATCGCACCAGGCCTGGAAGGCGGCATTGGCCCAGGTGATGCGCAGGTCCGGGGTGACCACGGCGACGCCATCGGCCAGGGCTTGCAGAATCGCCCCGGCCTGAAGGAGATTGCGTGCCTGCTCCCGCAGCGCTGGATCTGCCGTCGCGGCGTAGACGCCTACAAATTCATCCTGGTGCAGCAAGGCCAGACCTTCCGCGACGCTGGCGGCGCGGACCAGGTCACAGTCCGGCCGGCAACGCTGGAGGAGATCTCCGAAGGCGGGGTCGGAGCCTTCCAAGACCAAAATCCGGGATCTTTCCGACACTGTTCCTCCACTTTTTCTGGTGGCGCTACCTGTCCCGGCCAAAACGAGGTCCAGAAGCTAGATTATAAAAATCCCATCCCCGGCCTACAAGGTATAGCCTCAATCACTCAGGGCCAAACTGCCGCTGTCGCTTCGCCGCGCGCGCCTGCCACGATAGAATGAGCCAGGTCTCTCAGGTACCGACCCATGCAAACGTTTGCCTCTTTGGTCCTCCGGCTGACTGCGACGCTCCTTCTGTGGCTAAGCTCGTCGCGTACGCTGCTCGTGCGCGCCGACGAGGCGGTCTTGCTGGACGGTCGACACATGCGGGGCGAACTCACCCACGACCGGGATGGCCGATTGCGCTTCTTCCCTACCGAGAAAGCGGAGCCGCTGCTGTTGGAGCAGCTTCAGCAGGTGCGGTTGGCCGCCGGAGATCGCGTACCGCTCGGCACCGGCGGCGCCCAGCGCCTGATCTTGCGGGGCGGCCAATGGCTAACAGGGGAACTCCTTGCACTGGATGCCAAGACGCTCACCTGGCGCACCGTCTGGGGCGCTCGGCTCGCGGTGGCGCGCGATGCAGTTGCCGCCGTGACCCACGCGCCCGGCTTCGTGACCGTGCTGGAGGAAGATTTCGAGACCGACCTGAAGGCCTGGAAGGTAACTGGCACGCCGACCTTGACTGATCGTTGGCACGTTTCCGGACAGCGCAGCCTGGTGCTGACCACGGCGGGCCAGACGGTCGAGTATCCGCTCGCCAAGGCCCTCGAAGCCGGACAGCTTCAGGTCCATTTCCACGAGGGTCCAGCTAGGCCGGGAGCCGGCTGGCGGATCGAGCTGGAGTTCGAGACCGCCAGCGGACCCCGCACTCTCTGCGTAGAGCCAGTGGCGAATGCGGATGCATGGGGCGCGGACGGGATCTTCGGTCCCGGAGTCCGCCAGTTCGTGCGACGTTCGAGTGGCTGGCATCGCCTGCGCCTGGAGTTTGCCCCGGCGGCGCTACTGCTTACCGTGGACAACGCTGTCTTGTGGCACAGTCGGGTACAGGGTCCCGGAGGCTCCCTGCGCAGCGTGCGTTTGGCCAGCGCCGCCAGTTCCGCCCCAGGCCGAGCGTCTGACGAAGTTGCGTTCGCTGATTTCCGCCTGGCGCGGCGCGTGGAAGATTTGCCTTTTCGACGCGAAGACGCCGGCCAGGACGAACTCTGGCTGCTCAGCGGCGATCAGCTGCTCGGCCATGTCCACACTGCGGATCGCCGAATGCTCCAACTGCACGGCCGCTTCGGCGAACGCACCTTCCTTTGGGGCGAAGTTCGCGGCCTGTACCTGCGTCAAGAGCATTCCCCGCCGCGGGCCGTGCAGGGCGAATACGTGCGCGTCTGGCTGCGCTGTGAAGAGGCCAACGGTCGGGATGAGCTGGAAGGGGTTGTCCGCCGTCTCGACAAGACACATCTGGTACTTCAGCATGTGACCTTGGGGGAGGTGGCAATCGAGCGCGCGCGTCTGCACGCGCTGCGCGGGCTCTTCCACGGCCGCCGGATCGAGTTGGAGAACGGGTTCCACCATTTGGGCCAAAACGTGGTACCTACCCTTGAGCATCCACGGCCGGATGGGCTGAGCCTGCGCCGAGCATTTCACCTGGAAGCTGTGCCAGAACAGGCCTACGTAGTCGTCGAGGTGACCGAGTTACACGGGGCCCACGACGGCCTGGCGTCTGCCCTGGCGCGGGGAGATCGAGCCACGCAGTTCGTGGTTAACGATCGGCCGATTGCCTACCTGAATCGGTACGTGGAACGGGCATCCCGGACGCCCCAACAGATTCGCCTGGCCGTGCCCCGGCAGTTCCTCCGCGTCGGGGAGAACATCCTCGAGCTACGCCAGACCCGGGACCGTGACACCGGCAACTATGAGGACTGCGGCGTCTCGCGCTTGGCGGTCGAGCTGCCGCGTTAGTGTAAGGACAAACGACGTGTTGTTTAACGTAGCCACAAGCGTCCTCGCTTGTGGGCTGGACCAGCCCACAAGCGAGGACGCTTGTGGCTACGATCAGACCACAGGTCCGGGGATCCTGCGCTAAGCACCGGTCAGTCACGCCCAGCCACACACGCCCGGATGGCTTGCGCCAGCTCGCGCTGGGCCGGCGGCACGTGGGCGCCGCGCTTCCACAAGAACCCGAGGCGCGCCGTGCCAAACCACTGCCGCAGCGAGCGCACTCCCAGTCCCCGGTAGAGATGTCCTTGCCCGCTCCCCACGGTGATGCCGATACCCAGCCCGGCGCGCACGCAGGAGAGCGTGTACTCATCACTGCTGGTTTCCACGGCCACGCAGAGCTCTTGAGTCAAGTTGTACCGGTGCAGGATCTCCTGGACGCGCCGGCGCGAGTAGGCCGCGGGTTCTCCCAGCACCAGTGGGTGCCGAATAACCTGACGCAGGTGCAGGGCCCGCTGCCGCAGGAGGGGGTGTCGCGGCGGCGTGACCAGGAGATAGTCCACATCCCCGGCCGCTTCATACACAGCCGCCGTGGAACACGGGATGTCGGGTCCCGGCTCCAGCGTCAGCCCCACATCGGCCTCGCTGCCGAGGACCCGCTGCTCCACATCGTTGCCGGTGTAGAAGACACGAAGGCGGATCTGCGGGTAGCGGCGCTGGAACCGGCGGAGTCCTCCGCTGACTTCCTCGGCGAGCACGCGCAAGTTGGTGGCCACGGTGAGTCGGTCGGGTAGAGCCCCGCCTTGTTGCTGCAAAACCTCCTTCGTGGAATCCAGGCCGGCGAGCAGGGGGCGGATCATCTCCAGGAGGTGCTCGCCTTCCAGCGTCGGTCGGATAACGTTGTCGCGCCGTTCCAGCAGGCGCCGGCCATACTGGCGCTCCAGGGCTCGCATCTGCTCCCAGACTGCGGGGCTAGTCAGGAGCAGCTCGCGGGCCGCCGCCGCATACGCGCCTTGCCGGCACACGGCGCAGAAGCTCCGGAGCTGTGCCAAACTAAGGTCCTTGTAGCTGCGCCGTTTCTGGTCGGCCATCGAACGCTCCCATTAGATGGAATTGAATACCCATTAGGCGGAATCAAATTCCATTGAACGCTGGGGACGCGTAGGATGCAAGCCTGTGGTCGGTTGTTTCCGGCCTTTTCGCTTGCGGCGGGCGTGGGCGAGTGCTCTCATCAACGCGATTCCAGGAGAGAAAGCATGAACAGGCATTCATTCCAGAGCAGGCGGGGGTTCACCTTGATCGAGCTCTTGGTGGTGATCGCCATCATCGCCGTCTTGATCGGCCTGCTGTTGCCGGCCGTGCAGAAGATCCGCGAGGCCGCCAACCGCATGAAGTGCTCCAACAACCTCAAGCAGATCGGCCTGGCCCTGCACAACTACCACGACGCCTACGGTAAATTCCCGCCCGGCGAGGTGAGCGCCAACGGCGCTAGCGGCCAGGGCAACTGGGCCTGGCCCGCGCTGCTCCTGCCGTATGTCGAGCAGCGGGCGCTGTACGATCTCGTGAAACCCGGCGTCGGCACGCTTCCGTCGGTCACCTCGACGACCGATCCCAGGACGCCAGGGGTGCTCACACCCGTTCCAATCTACATGTGCCCCTCAGACACCGGCGGCGTGCTCAACACCT
>JBGQLF010000867.1:0-5340 GCA_041499985.1 Gemmataceae bacterium | reverse complement strand
GTTTGCCTTGGGCTTTACCCCTCTGCTTTCGCACGCTTCGTTACCTAGCGCTTGCTGGGGTCAGGGACAAGCTTGGACACTAGCTGGGATGTGGCAACGAGCCACCTCCACTCAAGCTGGAGCGACATCGCGTCGCGACCATGCGATGCAATTGTATTGTGGGTGCCGGGGACTGGTGATTTGGTACTTGGCCCCGCGCAGCTTGGGGAAGAGATCCTCAATCTTCTTTACCATCGGTATCCGCTAGCTTGCCCCCATTTCAGCCATGCTTCCGCCATCTTGTCGATGCGACCGCGGTCGGCCGGATCAACGGGATTCGCTCCGGTAAGCGTCTTGAGTGCCGTGAACCAGTGGTCCGGTTCCCGGGCCAGGTCTCGTAGCAACAACGGCACCACCTCGGGTCCCAGCGCAATGATTTCTTGGTAAGCGGGGTGTGCCGCCATCTGCGTGCTGGAGGAGAGATGCGAAGTTTCCTCGCGCCAGATCGCAGCGAGCCGCTCGAAACGCTCCTCGATACTCTCGGCCGGTTGTGTACTTGCGGGTTGCCGGATAGGAATAGAGGCCATGCAGCTGTCTCCACTGGCATGCGGAGCGAGGCGGACTTCCGCCGAACGAAAGTCTCACCCTTCATTCTAGACACTTTCTGCTCCTCCTGCACTCGGAAGGATCACCAGCTGGCGAACGTCCGGGATGTCCAGCTTGCCTTCCCAAAATGCCTGACTCAATGCCTACCATGAGCCCAGGCTCATGTGTTCGTGTCGAGGTAACGGATTTCCGGCTGAGCTTGCATCTTGGATTTCTTGCGAAAACTCACTGCGGCCAGCAAAAGCGGGCTTGACACACCCCTGTCACTCCCCCGATAATCAGGGCGAAGTTCTGCTCTTCCTGCTTTTGCAGGCTCCTACGAAGTGGCTATGGCAGCCCCTCGGTGCATTGAGGCACAGGAGGGGCTTTTTTGTTCCTTTCTCCGGTTCGGCAAGGGAAGATTGCAGCGCCATTCCGGTTCGACCCTCTCTCCATTCGTGTTGCGAAAGCCGACAAGCAATTGCGGCCGTGCCTGACGGATGTTGCCCCGAGAAGATCGGGTCGATCGGACCCCCGATTTCTATCGCAAACTTTCGGCTCCAAACCCTGCTCCCGACAAGGATTGGCACAGAACCAATCAAGGGACCTCGATCCCCTGCAAGGAGGAACAGTCATGTTGGTTCTCACGCGGCGTGTGGGCGAAGAAATTGTCATCGGTGGTGACATCCGCATCACCGTAGTGGCTATCAAAGGTGACCGGGTCCGGATCGGCGTCAGTGCCCCCGACTTCGTGCGGGTGGATCGCCAGGAAGTGCACGAACGCCGCCTCGTTCAGGACGTGGCCGAGCCCAGTCATCACAATGTGGTCTCGCTTTCCACCTAGACACGATCGGAAACGCGGTCCCGTTGTCCGGATCCGTTTCGCGGGGAGCCTCCAGCTCCCCGCGAAACGGACCAGACCGCCTCAATCGGATCGTGTTTGAGCTCCCGAACAGCTCGGAGGGGAACATGCTCGTCCAAGACCCCGTTCTCGTTCACGAAGCGGAAGTAGCCCGGGCCCTGGAACGGCAGATCGTTCAATGCACCTGGGGTCGCCTCCATCGCTTGCGCATCGAGAAGGTACTCGACCGCATCGTTGTCCAGGGTTGGACCTCCTCGTACTACGTCAAACAACTCGCTGTGCTGGCCGTCCACGAAGTGCTCGACGGGGCTGCGCTGTCGGTCGACTGCGAAGTCGATATCGAAGTGGGCGCTGGCGACCCCCGCGCCCCTCAGCCGGCTCCACTTGTCGGATCGGGGCGCAGTGGTTGAGACCGCTTCGTGAGGCGTTCTTCTTGCGACCCAGTCGGCTTGGTCGCCGTGACGGCATAGGTCGGGATCACGAACAGAAAGCGCGGCCCCGAGCGCTGCACGTCCGCCAGCCCGCTCTCGCGCAGCACACGGACATACTCGCCGGTATGCCGAATATCGAGAAGGGCCAGCCGGCCTCCCGGTTTCAGCACCCGCACGATTTCGTGCAGGGCCTGGCGCCGCTCGGCCGGGTGGTAAAGGTTGTGCAGAGCCCAGCTCGAAACAACTACATCAAACGTCGCCTCTGCGAACGGTAAGCTCGAGTCCTCAACGGCCAGCACGACCTATCGGCCGTCGGCATCGGCGCCCACGACGAACTCTTCCAGGGCCGCTTACCCGTGCTGGTCGGCGTCGATGTCGCCTCCACCTACTGCTATCTGTTGAGTCTGGAAGAGCAGCGCGATGGCGAAACTCTGGGAGAACCTACGGCTCATGCGGACTCACTAGTCTCCCCTGGCTATTGGACAGGCGAGGCTGCGTGGCAAGCGCCAAGGAAAGGTAGATCGCTAGCCCCGCCAGGAGAGAGCCGCCTCAGGCGTTGGGCGAGACGGAATGTGGGTTGTTGACTTCGTAAGTGATCCCGATTATCATTTTGTGACGCTCCCCGGTAGAGGATCAAGCTGGCATCGACCTCGCAACCCAGGGGTAGTCGGTCGACAAAGCCTGCGCGACGGCAACGTACACTTCGGGAGAAGATCATGGCTCGACGTCTGGCAGTGGGACTGGCGTTGGTCGGCGGCATGATGGTTCTGGGAACCACCTTGTCCCCAGGGCAAGCCCCCGCGCAGAGGGCAATTCTTCTGAACGTCAGCAATGGACAGCTGCCGCCGGACACGGGCCTGGAGGGCAAGACCAAGCCGGAGATCGTGGCGAACACGGAGCTGGGAGGGAAGGCCCTGAAGGTCGCCTTCGCCCCGGGAGACAGCTTTGGCGCCCGCGCGGGGGGAAACCAGAACTGGAAACGTTTCGCTCTCTTCCGCTTCGACGCCGTCAACCCGGCTTCGGCCGCCGTCGACCTCGAGCTGACCATCATCCACGCGCGCTCCACGAATTACCCGACGCGGGTGGTCGTCCCTATCCAGCTGAAGTCCGGCAAAAACGAGGTAAGCGTTCGAATCGAGGGCCTGACCAACGTCGACGGCTCGACTGCCGATCTGGCCAACGTCGTGCGTTGGTACATCTTCGACCTGGCCAATAAGGCCCCCACGGTGTATTTCAGCGACATCTGGCTGGGAGCAGCCGAAGCGGCCCCTCCGGCCGCGTCGGGCTCGACAAGCGCTCCGCCGGCTACCCGCAATCCTAGCGCCGGCGAGGCGGCCGCTCCGAGCCGGGCCGGGCCGCCGCCGCTCCTCGGCTACCGGGTCAAGGGCAAGGTTGGCAGCATGGATATTGACTTGACCCTGACCCCGTTCGTGGTCTCCGGCCCGAGCGCGGCCTTACCGGCGACAGCGGTTCCTGGCGACTCCACACGCCGCGCCCGCATCGAGGCGGCGAAGATGCCGCGCCTCACCAGGACAGTGCTGTTCGACACCCCCGAGGCCGACACCATCCTGTCCGCCCTTGAGGTGTTCCCGCCGGACAACCCCTGGAACCTAGACGTCTCCGCTTGGCCGCTCCACCTCAACTCGAAGAACATCATCGCCTCCATAGGCGCCGCCAAGCCGTTGCGCTACAGTCCCGACATGGGCTTCGTCCTCGTGCCCCCGAACCAACCGAAGGTGGATATCAAGATCGTGAGCTACCCTGGCGAATCGGACAAAGGGCCTTTCCCCGTGCCGGCCAACACGCCCATCGAGGGCTGGCCCCTCGGATACCAGCAGCTCCGAGGCCCCAAGAAAGTTACCCTTGAGGATGTCCAAAGGAACATCCTCAAGGAGGACGGTGATCGGCACGCCCTGGTGCTCGATCCAACAAACCGGATGCTCTACGAATTCTATCAGATGCGCAAGACTGACTCAGGCTGGCAAGCAAGCCAGGCCTCCGTATTCGACCTCAAGTCTAACCGGCTACGGCCGGAGCAATGGACGTCGGCCGACGCCGCCGGCCTGCCCATCTTCCCGGCCGTGGTGCGCTATGATGAACTGAAGCGGGGTCTCGTTGAGCACGCCATGCGGGTGACGGTGGTAAAGACGCGTCGGGAATACGTTTACCCGGCCAGGCATTTCGCCAGCTCATCCACGGACGAGAATCTGCCGCGCATGGGCGAGCGCCTTCGGCTGCGCCCGGATTTCGACGTCTCCGGCTTCTCGCCAGAGGTACAAGCCATCTTGAAAGGCTTGAAGAAGTACGGAATGTTCGTGGCCGACAACGGCCTGGACTGGCTCATCGCGGTGGCGCCCGACTCGCGCATCCCGGTGCTGCACGAGGAGCTACGCAAGGTCAAGGGCTCCGACTTCGAAGTGGTGCAGCCGCCCCCGGGCTACCAGCCACCAGCCGAGTAGTCCGCTTGGCCGAAGGCGAAGCGGAGAAAGGGGCTCGGATCAAGGTCGATCGGCTGACCGAGGTTCGGTCAGGCGGAACGGGAGATCTCGGACGCTGGCATCCGGCGCCGTGGTGTTACTCCTCGAAGTCCGGGCCGGCATCCGGGAGGCTAGCGTCGCGGCCACCCGGGAGGCCACCGTCGGTTCTGATGGGGATGGATGGACCTCTCTGACCCACTGCCGTGATTCGATGAACGTTCCTTGCGCGGTTGCGACCAGGCCAAGTGAAACCAACTTGAAGCTGCTCGAAGACAGCACGTGATTCCTCCCACTGGGCGGCATTCTCGATCTCCTCCCGCTGTTGCCTCTTCCCAACAAGGAGTCTCAATGACCGCACCGCAGCAACCGCCTTCAGCACCAAGGGGCCGCGAGCCAGCGCCCGCACCGGAGGAGTTGCCGCGCGGAACGCGCGCCGTGGTGGAAATCCACTGTGCGCCTTCCAGGTCACTGGCCCCCCTGCTGGAACGACTGGGGACCTCGGTGGTCTTGTCCGCTCCTCATTCAGGCAATCTCATCGTTCTCTCGGCGCCGCAGGGGCAGTTGGACATCGCCTTTCACACCTTCGAGCGCCTCATGGGTGTGGCGGTCGAGCGGGATGTCCTCGCCGTCTGCACGCGCACCGAAGTGTGGTTCGTGCGGAACGCCCCGGATATCGCCGCCAAACTCGAACCCCGCGGCCGCTACGATGCCTGCTACTTGACGCGTGCCTGCCACTTCACCGGCGACATCCAGGTCCACGAGGCTGCCTGGGTGAACAAGGAATTGTGGCTGGTGAATACGTTGTTTTCCTGCCTGTGTACGCTGCACGAGCGTTACAGTTTTGTCCCGCGCTGGCGGCCGCCGTTTGTCACTCAGCTGGCTCCCGAGGACCGCTGCCATTTGAACGGCCTGGCCCTGGTCGAGGGGCGGCCGGGGTACGTCACGGCCGTCGCCGAAACCGACACCCGGCAGGGCTGGCGGCCTTCCAAAGGGACCGGCGGCTGCC
>JBGQLF010000866.1:0-5343 GCA_041499985.1 Gemmataceae bacterium | reverse complement strand
GTGTCGCCGCAGCTGGCCTTCTTGCAGGAGGCCCTCGATCCGATTTTCCAGCTGGAGTTTGCCGCGCGCGGGACTCTCCTGATCAACGCGAGTCACCACGACCGTCTCCTGGACCGCAACCCCCGCCAACCGGCCCAAGCGGCCCACCACTGTCTCCAGACAGTTCAGACTCCAGACGCAGACCGTCCGATCATCCGCTGCTGAAACCAGCAGCTTACCGTCATCAGAGAAAGCGAGTGAGCGGATCGGCTCCTGGTGTCCCGTGAACCAGCGGATCCGTTCCCCTGTCGCCACATTGTAAACCCAGAGTCTGGGTTGGCCCGCTTCGTCCTGAAGAGCAACGGCCAAGATCGGAAGGTTGTACGGTGGCCGAGCAGGAAGCAGTGCGTAATCCGTTAGCTGTTGACTTTCCTTGAGCAGGATCTGTCTTTCCGGGTCTTTGCCACGGTTCAGGGCCACTGTCCACTGGAGGACCAGCCCCTGGGCATCTCTCCTTGCACGAGCCTCAGCCCGCCATCCCCCTGGCACCGGCGTGGCAATTGTCCAGTCACGTTGCTCCGCGGTCAGGCGCGACTTGGCAAGGTCAAAGATGAGGTCGTTGGCGCGCGTTTGGCGAAGCAACTGGCCCGGAGTTTCCTTGGGAGTCTGGCTGAGCAGGATGCCGAGGTCTTTTCCTGGACCTTCCCCTTGCCTCACAAATGCAACCGACGAGAAGCTGGTGCCGGCACTGTGAAGTTTTTGCGGTTGTCCTGGATTGTTCAACAGCTGCTCGATGGAAAAGACGTAGATCGCGTGATCCCGGTCTTCTGCGATGGCCACGTACTTTCCATTGGGCGTCGCTGCAATCACGGGCTGTTGGGCCTGGCCCTTCCACAAGGAGAGCTGTGCCGTGTAGACGCCAAACTTCTTGGGGTTCAAATCCATCACGCGGAGAACGAATTCCTCACCCTTCTTCGGCACTCGCACAACGACAGCGGCGTGATCACATTTGCCGTTCCCCTGTGACGAAAAGAGACCCAGCGCCATGGGAAAGCAATACGCGCCCTCATAGGGCGGCAGATCCAACGGCTGTTGCGGGTCCAGTTGCGGCTTACGTCCCGGCGCGACTTGCCACATCAGCACTTGTCCGGCATACGGCTGCTTCTTGTAGTTGAGACTGCCGGTCAGGAGCGCGCCACGGTCTGGCAGGTAGACCACGGCGTTGTTGAAGGCGCCCTCGGCCACGACCGATGTCCCTCCCAATCCACGCTCGACGTCCCACATATGGAGCTTTTCGTCGTACCACGCGATGGCGACAGCTAGCTGCTTGGTCTCTTTGCCCGTATGCCAGACGGCCAAGCCAGGTCGGATGTTGCCACGCGGCAAGTTTTCCAGGCGAGCGATTTCTACTCCGCGCTCCACGTTCCAAACTCGGACAGCCCCCCAATCCTCGTTTGCCTTGTCCCCGCGTTCGCGCGCGGCCGAGATGAGCAGAGGCGGCTTGCCGGGGTACGCGGGTGCAAATTCCAGGGATCGCACGGGGCCGAGGTGCCCGCGCATTGCGTGGACAGCGCCGGTCCGAGTGTCGAAGCCATAGATGGTCCCCTCGTCTTCCCGCATCTCGCGGGAAAAGCTACGCGTGGATACCACCAAGCCAACCTGCCGGGTCCCGGCCTCGCCTCGGATGACGCCCCTGCCAGCCACCGCCAGCCAGTTGCCGTCCGGTGAAAGAGCGATCGCATTGATCGCTCCTCCGACCCCGGCTTCGATCGGCACTCGGTAGGTAGTCCGATCGAGAACAAATCGACCTTGCCGATCCAGGTTCCAGACCCGCACCACTTTATCGAGACCGCCCGCATACAACGTCTTGCCATCGGGACTAAACGCCAGCGCCGTGACGAAGCTGGTGGGACCCCCGGCCTCGAGGCGCAACTGCGGCTCTTTGTCGCCCGGTGGCATAGCGGGTGTCTGGGCCAAGACGACATCCGGACCGATCACCAGGAGGAGCGCAGCGAGCACCGAGGAACGGGTTTTCATGATGGTCTTGCCTCCTCTTCCCGCGGCTCCGACTTGGGAAGTCCATTGCGATTTACGAGCCGCAGATCGTTGGCTGTAGAGCCGTTTGTCGCCACCGGGAGCGACCGCACTGCCCTAAGTATACTATGCGGAAAAAGCCTCCTCGCCGGACAGGAGCGGGGTAGGAACGACCGGAGGGCAGAATTCCTGGCAGGCAGTTACGGGGTAAATCCCTCTTGCTCGGCCAGACCGCGGACACGTTCAAAGAGGCGGCGAATCTTGCGATCGTAGATGCCCAGCTTGGCCGCAATGTCCTCATTGCTGTAGCCCTGGAGGCGCATTTCGAGGATCTGGCGCTCCTGCGGCCCCAGCCGGGAGAGGAGATGTTCCAACTGATCCAAGAAGGCCACGGCGTCGTCAGGCGTTGGTTCCCGGCCGAGCAGCTGAATGAGCTGTTCTTGCCCTTCCTCGCTTTGGATCGTTTCCTGGCTCGGGTCGCGCTTGGCGGCCTTGTGAAAGGCGATATGGCGGAGCGTCTTGTGGATCGTGATCCGCATCAGAAGCTTGCAGAGGTCATCCTGACTTTGGATGTCGAATCGTCCCTCCTTCAGGCCGCCAAAAAACGTGCGGAAGACCGACTGAACGACGTCCTCGGGATCGACCCGGCTGGCAAGGCGCTGGCTGATGCGCCGGCGCGCGAGCGGCACCAGGCGGTCCACGTAGCGCGTAAAAAGTTGCTCGGCGGCCCTCTGATCTCCCTTACGCCACAACTCCACCAGAGAGCGAACGTCGGTTGACTCGGGCATCCGTTCTCCTCTCTTGGTTCGACCGGGCTCGTACAATCGTTACAACCGCCACCGGCAGTCCGGGGAGCGAAAGACATGCACGAAAGGTGCATTCATGCTACCGTAGCCAGAGGCGAGAGTCCAAGTGAATTCCAGGCAGCCTAGACTGGGTACTGGGTGCGGGGCAACTCCCTTGCTTCAGTTCGAGAGGGCGGCTATTGTAACCTAAGCTTGTTCCAGTCTCGTGGCACACAACGGCTACAGCCGTTCGGCACCCGCGATTACCTGGCTCCGATCAGCCGGGTCTAGTCTCACTGCCCAGGTCTTTCAGAGTCGAGGAGGCGCGGCGTGGATCCCTTTACCAGTTTGCGTCAGTTGCAAACGCAACAGTGGCAGCAACTCGAAGACCTGGCGGACCGGTTCGCCAAGTCCTGGCAAAACGTGGCGGGCCAGGGCGAGCCGCCCAACCTCAGCGAATTCTTACCAGGCCAGGACGATCCCCTGCGGCCGATTGCCCTGGTCGAGCTGATCAAGACCGATATGGAGATCCGCTGTCGCCGTGGTCTGACGGTCGCCCTCGAGGACTACCTGCACCGACTGCCGGAGCTAGGCGCGGCCGCAAACCTGCCGGCGCCGCTGCTCTATGAAGAATACCGTGTCCGCTGTCTCTTCGCCGACAGGCCTCCCCTGGAGACGTACCAGGAGCGCTTTCCCAATCAGTTCGCGGCCTTGCAACAATTGCTCGCCGATCAGCCGCTGCCTACCACCGGCGCCGGGACGAGGACTCCTACGTCGCCGATCCGAGGGCCGGCCGTCTCGCCTCACCTTCCCCCACCGACGGCACTGCATCCCAGTAGCGGCGGGGTCCTGACGGGTGGCGGCGCGTACAAGTGGCTCAAGCGCATCGGCAGCGGTGGCTTCGGCGAGGTCTGGCAGGCGGAGGCTCCCGGCGGCATCCCAGTGGCCATCAAGGTGATCTATCGGCCGCTCGATCACGACGAGGCTCAGCGCGAGCTCCAGGCGCTGGAGCTGATCAAACGGCTCCGGCATACCTTTCTGCTGCAAACCCAGGCCTACTGGTCCGAGCAAGACCGCCTCGTCATCGTGATGGAGCTGGCCGACTGTAGTTTGCGGGATCGTCTCAAGGAGTGCCGCAAAGAAGGCCTGAGCGGCATTCCCGCTGCGGAGCTGGTCGCGTATTTCCGCGAGGCAGCCGAGGCGGTCGATTATCTGCACAGTGAGCATGTCCTGCACCGCGACCTCAAGCCGGACAACATCCTGTTGCTCAAGCGGCACGCCAAGCTGGCCGATTTCGGCCTGGCTCGCTTGCACGAGAGCCAGCGCTCCGTGGAGGCAAGCGGCTCTGGCACTCCGGCGTACATGGCGCCCGAGGTCTGGCGCGGCCGTGTCAGTGAGCGCAGCGACGAATACAGTTTGGCCTTGACCTACGCCGAGCTGCGTTTGGATCGCCGCATTTTCACCAGCTCCGATATGATGGCGCTGATGCTGGAGCACCTCCAGGAGCCGCCGGATCTCCGACCCTTGCCCGAGGCCGAGCGGCAGGTGATCCTGCGTGCCCTGGCCAAGGATCCCAGTGAGCGCTATGCCGACTGCCGGACGTTTGTGGAGGCTCTGGAACAGGCGAGCCACGCAGCCACTGCTATTACGGCCACGGGTCCTGCTGCCAGCCCCGCGTTTCCCGTCTCAACTGCGAAAGAGGACCTGCGGACATCCGAGACGATGCTGTGTGCCTTGCCGGCAGCGCCGAAGCCGGTGGTCGTCCCGCAGGATCGGAGAACGAAGCGCCGGCGATTTCTGAAGGTCGGGGGGGCGATGCTGCTGAGCGCGGTCTCGCTGGGGGGATTTCTGGGTTGGTATACGCGGGGTGGAAAGACCGGTCTGTTCGGTGAGGATGTCTATCTCCCGCTGGACAATAATCCCGCTGGGAAGTGGGAGAAGGTGCCGCGCGCCGCCGTTCGCCTGGTCGAGAGTAAGAAGTTTTATGATCGGATCGCCTTTGTCTTCAAGGACGATGGTACGCCAATCGAGTTCGTACTGATTCCCCGGACCGACCGGACGGATCCTGAGCCGACCTTTTACATGATGCGCGACAAGGTTGCTGTAAAATTGATTCAAAAAGCGACATCTTTGATGCCCTCTCTCCTCGAGAGTAACACCTGGGAAAATGGCCCGCTCGTTCAAGGGCAACACCCCGACCAACTCGATCCGTTGTATCCAGCCACCAATATCTCGGCGAAAGATGCGTGGCGATTTACCATCTGGTTGGGGGGGAAGCTGCCCACAGTACACCAATGGGATAAGGCGGCGGGTCGGTATGAGACTCCCGAGGCTCGTGGCGAGGGACCCTTCCGCCCAGACGGTGAGGGAGACGAAGTCGCTGTAAGCCGGGGTCCGCTCGGGCCGTTGCCGATGCGACAAGCGACCAAGGACGTTGGTCCACTCGGGTGCCAGTACATGGCCGGTAACGGCCTGGAGTGGACACGCGACTTGATGGATATGGATCTGCATCGTCGCCAAGTTCCGAACTATATGGCCGGCGACC
>JBGQLF010000865.1:0-5346 GCA_041499985.1 Gemmataceae bacterium | reverse complement strand
GTCTCGGCGAAACTCACCAGAACAGCTCCCAGGATGGCCCCGACGAGCGTGCCTCGTCCCCCTACCGCTACCAGAATGACCACTTCGATCGAAAACGCGATGCCCAGACGGTCCGGACCCGCCGTACCCATCGTTGCCACGTATAGGGCTCCCGCGACTCCGGCCAAGGCGCCGGCCAGGGCGAAGACGAATGTCTTGTACATGGCGGTGTCATAGCCCAGGGCCAGCACGCGGTACTCGCTGTCACGGATGGCAGTCAAGATCTTGCCGAACTTGCTTCGCACCAGGGCGCTACAGCCGAGGAAGCAGACGACCAGGATGCCTGTGACGAGGAAGTACATGTCCGCCATGTGGAAAGTGTGCCCGAACACTTCCAGCTTGGCCAGGTAGGTCATGCCGACCACGCCACCCGTGTAGGGTTGTTGATCGACGACCAAGGTAAAAACGGCCAAGACCAGTGCCTGGGTGATCAGCGAAAAATAGACCCCTTTGATGCGCAATCGAAAGGTGATCCAGCCAAACGCAGTGGCGACCACAAGCGGCAGGAGCACCGCCAGCGTCAGGGCTAGCCAGATGTTGATCAGTGGCGCAATCCACCCTGGCACGGCTGGCAGCCGACAATACTCCATGAAATTCGGCAGCGCCATGTCCGGCGCGGCCACAAGGGGTTTGCCAGCTTCCTGTGCCGCCCTTTGCAATTTCAGCGAATAGCCGGCGGCGTAAGCTCCCAGGCCAAAGTACAACCCTTGTCCCAGACTCAGAAGGCCGGTGTAACCCCAGATGAGGTCGACGCTGAGCGCGAACAGTCCCAGGGCCATGTACTTGGTGAACAGAGGCAGCCAATATTTGTCGTCCGCTAGCAGGAAGCCGGGCGCGAACAGCGCGAGCACGAACAGAGTCAGAAGAACCCGGTTCAACAGTTTGTACTCGCGGGATGGGATGGTCGCTTCCCGAATCTCCGGTGGAGACGTCTTACTCATACGTTCGCTCCTTGGAAGCGAACAGGCCCGATGGGCGAGCCAGGATGAAGCCAATGACCGCCATCAGGACGACCACCTTGGCCATGGACGTGTTGCCCAGCAGCTTCTCCACCACGCTGTCTCCGGTGCCGATCAAGACCCCGCCGGCGATGCTGCCGGTGAGCTGGCCCATGCCGCCCAGGATCACGACCATGAAGGCCTCGACAATATAGTCCGACCCCATGTTGTACTTGACGTTGTATAAGTGAGCGAGAATGCAGCCGGCCACACCCGCCAATCCGGTGGCAAAGGCGAACGTCAAGGAATCGACTCGGCGTGTGGAAATGCCCAACGCCGACGCCATCGGCCGATTCTGGACTACCGCGCGGATCTTCAATCCGAAGGACGTGCGGAAAAACCACAGATACACGACGAGCAAACACAGGGCCGTGATCCCCACAATGAACACGCGGTAGATGGGGATCGTCACCGTGCCGATTGACCAACCACCCTGCAAAGCTTCCGGCAAGTGCATCGGCTGCAAGTTAGCCCCGAACGCCAAGTTGATGACCTGCTGCAAGATCATGCCGACGCCCCAGGTTGCCAACAGCGTATCCAGGGGTCGGCCGTAGAGGAACCGAATCAGCCCGACTTCCAGCAAGTAGCCGACTAGACCCACGACCAGGAACGAGGCCAGGATGGCCCAAAAGAGATTCAGGCCCAGATGTCGAGGATCGGTGACGACAAAAGCGGTATATGCCCCCAGCATGAGCATGTCGCCGTGAGCCATGTTGATCACGCGCATGACTCCGAACGTGATCGCCAACCCCAGCGCGGTGAGGATCAGGATGGAGCCGAAACTCAGGCTATTCGAGAGCGCTGCACTCAGATCGGTACCGGTCATGCGTTCGTACTCAGTACTCAGTACGCAGTACCCAGTACCGGGTACTCGGTAGCAAAGAGCCACTGCGTACTGCATACTGGGTACTATCACGATCACTGGAGGATTTTGACCGCAGCTCCCTTGGTTACGCCGCTCTTGGTCCAGTCACAACCCCAGCCCGGGAAGGCCACCTGCGGATAGGGATCGGGCGCGATCACCTCCGGGGAGGTGTAGACAATGTCGAATTGCTTGTCTTCCCGAGTCTTGCCCATGCGGAAATACTTGTACGTGTGCTGGTTCCGCGGATCTATTTTGACCTTGCCACCCGGAGCGTCGAATTCGACGGTGCGGAGCGCCCCGCGTACCTGGTCCACGTTGGTGGTGCCGGCCTTCTCGACGGCCAGTTTCCAGAAGTAAACCTGGTAATAGGCCGCTTCGATTGGGTCGTCGGTCACCCGATCCTGACCGTACTTGGCCTTGAATTTGGCCACGAACTCCTTGTTCTTGGGAGTATCGATACTTTGGAAATAGTTCCACGCCGCATAGTGCCCCTTGGCCTTCGACGAGTCCAGGCCCCGCAGCTCGTCTTCGCCGACGCTGACGGCGCAGACCGGCACCTTGTCGGCCGTGATGCCCTGGGCGGCCAACTCGTTGTAGAAGTTGATGTTGCTATCGCCGTTGATCGTGCTGAAGATCACATCCGGGTCGGCCTTCTTGATGTCCTGAACGACATTCTGGTACTCGAGGTGACCCAGCGGCGTGTATTGCTCGGCCACCGGCTCGAGGCCCTTGGATTTCAGATACGCGACAATGATCAGGTTGGCCGTGCGGGGGAAAACGTAGTTGGAGCCGAGCAGGTAAAACCGCTTCTTGTTGCCGCCCGCCGAGCTCATCAGCCATTCGACAGCAGGCAGAATCTGCTGGTTGGGAGCCGCACCGGTGTAGACGACATTCTTGGAACATTCGTTGCCTTCGTACTGCACCGGGTAGAAGAGCAAGCCGTTGTTTTCCTCGAAGACCGGCAGCACATTTTGACGGCTAACCGAGGTCCAGCAGCCGAACACTGCCGCTACCTTGTCGCGCAACAGCAGCTTCTTGGCCTTTTCGGGGAACACATCGGTGAACTTCGATTGCGGATCCTCCACGATCCACTCAATCTGCTTGCCGAGGACGCCGCCCGCTTGATTGATCTCCTCAAGGGCCATCACCTCCACTTCCTTGAGAGAGGTTTCACTGATCGCCATCGTACCGGTCAAGGAGTGCAGGATCCCGACCTTAATTTTATCGCCGCCACTGCCGCCACTGCCGGTCTTGGTGCTGGTGCATCCGGACAGCAGAAAGGGGGAGAGTGCCTGTCCTACCGTCAGGAGCAAGCTCGTCTGGCCAGCCTTCTTCAACACGTCCCGGCGAGTCATGGTGTTGGGCGATGCGTTCGGTCTGGTCTTCTTCAACGTTTTCCCTCCAGCTAAGTGCGCACGATTACCCAGGAGAGGTAGCCCATCCTTGAATTGGCCCCTTCCCTGTGCAAAGCGAGTGCCAATCGGCTCGGCCGAACAGGAATCGGCGCGGCTCGATTCGGCGCAAGCTATTGTTGTACAGAAATTTAACACGATGGACACAACACAGCAGGCCAAAGCGCGGCGGGCCGTTCCGAATTCCTATCGCACCAAAAACCGCTTGGATCATAAGCAGTGGTGCCAGGAACGTGGGCAGTTGGGACAAACAGAGGGAACTCCCGGAAGCGGCTACACAAAGAGGGGCAAGCGGCAGAAATCTACTTGTCCCGGCCCTCCGTCTTCTCTATCATTTCGCCGAATCAGCAGCCGTGATCCAGAAGGCGAGCGCACCATGCACCTGTCCCCGCAAGAACGCGACAAGTTATTGATCCATGTGGCAGCCGACCTGGCCCGCGCCCGCCGTGCCCGCGGCTTGCGCTTGAACTATCCCGAGGCGATGGCCCTGATCACCAGCCAACTCCTGGAGCTGGCCCGCGATGGCCGCAGCGTGGCCGAACTCATGAGCGCCGGCCGGACCATCCTGACGCGGAACGACGTCCTGGAGGGCATCCCTGAAATGATCACGGAAGTGCAAGTCGAGGCGACCTTCCCCGACGGCACCAAGCTGGTCACGGTCCATCAACCCATAACTTGATTGTGGTGAGCCCGACGCGCCAGCGAGGACGGCCTCGCTGGCGCGTCGGGCTCAACTGAATTGGCACTCCCATGATTCCCGGCGAATACCTGTTCGATGGTGAGCCGCTCGAGCTCAATGCAGGCCGGCCGACCTGTACGTTGCAAGTCAACAACACCGGCGACCGTCCGGTGCAGGTCGGTTCACACTTCCACTTTTTCGAGGCCAACCGGGCGCTGGTCTTCGACCGGACGGCGGCGTACGGCATGCGCCTCGATCTGCCCGCAGGCACCGCGGTCCGCATCGAACCAGGGGAGATCAAGACCGTGCGGCTGGTTGCACTTGGGGGGCAGCGGCAAGTCTATGGAGGCAGCGGTCTGGTAATGGGCGCGCTGGATGATCCAGCGATCCGCCAGCGCAGTCTGGAACGGCTCCGGCTCTGGGGTGTTGAGCCCGACGCGCCAGCGAGGACGGGCCTCGCTGGCGCGTCGGGCTTAGGTAGCCCCGGGAAGTAATGGGATGGGAGCTTCTCCATGAGCGTCCACTTGTCGCGTGCCGCCTACGCTGGTCACTACGGTCCCACCGTGGGCGATCGGATCCGCCTGGCCGATACCGAGCTGATCATCGAGATCGAAAAGGACTTCGCCGTCCACGGCGAAGAAGTGCAATTCGGCGGCGGCAAAGTGATTCGCGACAGCCAGGGCCAATCCCCTCTGCCCGATCCCACCGGGGAGCCGCCGTTGGACCTGGTCATCACCAATGCCGTTGTCCTCGATTACTGGGGCATCGTCAAAGGCGACATCGGCATCCGCGGCGGACGCATTGTTGGCGTCGGCAAGGCCGGCAATCCCTTGATCCAGTCGGGCGTCGATCCGCGCCTGGTCATCGGTCCCGGCACCGAGGTCATTGCCGGCGAAAACCTGATCGCCACGGCCGGCGGCATTGATAGCCACGTGCATTTCATCTGCCCGCAGCTGATCGAAGTCGCCCTGGCCAGTGGCCTGACGACGCTACTGGGCGGCGGCACCGGACCGGCCACCGGCACCAACGCCACGACCTGCACGCCCGGCGCCTGGAACCTCGAACGCATGCTCCAGGCAGCGGAAGGCTTTCCAATCAACCTCGGCTTTCTGGGTAAGGGCAACAGCAGCTTGCCCGGGCCGCTCGATGAGCAGATCCGGGCCGGCGCGTGTGGACTGAAGCTGCACGAAGATTGGGGCACAACCCCCGCGGCGATCGACTGCTGTCTGAGCGTGGCGGATCGCCTGGACGTGCAGGTGGCCATCCACACCGATACGCTGAACGAGTCGGGCTTCGTCGAGACCTCGATTGCTGCCTTCAAGGGCCGCACCATCCATACCTTCCACACCGAGG
>JBGQLF010000864.1:0-5356 GCA_041499985.1 Gemmataceae bacterium | reverse complement strand
TCAGCCAGTTTCGCGGCACAACCGAGGCGGAGTTGATCGGCTGGCTGCGGCAAATCCTGGCCTCGCACCTGGCCCAGGTCGTGCGCCGTTTCCTGGGCACACGGCGCCGCGATGTGCGCCTGGAACGGGAACTGGCCGTCGAACTGGACCAGTCGTCGCGGGTTCTGGACCAGGGGCTGGAAGGACGCCACAGCTCCCCCAGCCAGCAGGCGGTCCGCCGTGAGCAGGCCGTGCTGCTGGCCCAGGCGCTGGAGCGGTTGCCGGAAGATTATCGTGAAGTGTTGGTCCTGCGGCATCTCGAGGGCCTGAGCTTCGCGGAGCTGGCCCAGCGCATGGGCCGCACGGTGGATAGCGTGAAGAATTTGTGGACCCGGGCGCTGGCCCGGTTGCGTCGTGCCCTGGGAGAAGCGCCATGAACCCAACGCAAGATGTGGACGCCGGATCAGGGGCTCCGCCGCCATCGGCTCGAAGGGAGTCTTCGCGGATGCCGGACGACGCGGAACTCACCCGGGCCGTGGAGGAATACCTGGCGGCGCTGGAAGCGGGACAGCCGCTGGACCGGCAAGCGTTTGTCGCCTGCCATCCCGAGATCGCGGACGCTCTGGCCGAGTGCCTGGAGGGGCTCGAGTTCATTCAGCATGCTGGTCCCGCGTTGCACCAATCGGCCGTGGAAGTCTCGGCCAAGGCTTCGGCCTCGGTCGCGGCGATTCAGCCCGAAGGACCCCTGGGCGATTTCCGCATCGTCCGCGAGATTGGCCGCGGCGGCATGGGAGTCGTCTACGAAGCGGTGCAGATTTCCCTCGGCCGCCGGGTGGCGCTGAAGGTCTTGCCGTTGGCGGCGGCCCTGGACACCAAGCAGCTCCAGCGCTTCAAGAACGAAGCCCAGGCGGCAGCCAACCTGCACCATACGAACATCGTCCCGGTGCATGCCGTCGGCTGTGAACGCGGCGTGCATTATTACGCCATGCAGTTCATCGACGGCCAAACGCTCGCGGCCGTGATCCGAGATCTCCAACAACAGGCTGGCCTCGAAGCGGGAGACGCGCCCGTTCTCCCGGCCACGATCGACTCGCCTTCTGCTCATCCTGGCTCTCCGGCGAGCCCGGTCGCCGAGACCGCCCGGCAACCGCAGGCGGCGCTGTCCACGCTCCGCTCGGGCCAGGACGCGGCCTTCTTTCGCACGGTCGCTACCTGGGGGATGCAGGCGGCGGAGGCGCTGGAGCATGCCCATGACCAGGGAGTCATCCACCGCGATATCAAGCCGGCCAACCTGCTCCTGGACGGCAAGGGCAACCTGTGGATCACCGACTTCGGCCTGGCTCATTGCCAGAGCAACGCCAGCTTGACCCTCTCGGGTGACCTGGTGGGAACTCTGCGTTACATGAGTCCGGAGCAAGCCCTCGGCAAGCGCTCCCTGGTGGACCATCGCAGCGACCTGTATTCCCTGGGCGCCACGCTCTACGAGCTGCTGACGCTGCACGTCGTCTTCGATGGCCGGGACCGCGAGGAACTGCTCCGGCAGATCACGCTGGACGAGCCGCGTTCGCTCCGGCACTGGAACCGGACGCTTCCCCACGAGCTGGAGACGATCGTCCTGAAGGCGATGGAGAAGCAGCCCGAGGGACGCTATGCCACGGCCCAGGAATTGGCTGACGACCTGCGCCGCTTCCTGGAAGATAAGCCGATCCGCGCCCGTCGGCCCACGCTGCGTGAGCGGCTCAGGAAATGGGCCCGGCGGCATAAATCCGTGGTTGCCGCGGGCGTGGTGCTGCTGCTCATGGCGGTGGTGGCCCTGGCGGTAAGCACCGGGTTGATTTGGCGGGAGCAGGCACAAACGAAGGCCGCGCTCGCCGAGGCCAGAGCCAATGCCGACCGGGCGGAAGCCAACTTTGACAAAGCGCGCCAGGCCGCGGATGAGATGTACACGGAGGTGGCGCAGGACTGGTTGGCCGAACAAGCCAATCTGACGCCATTGCAGGAGAAATTCCTGGAGAAAGCGCTGCGCTTCTACACGGAATTTGCCCAGGAACAGAGTACGGACCCCGCCGTGCAGCACGCCACCGCCAAGGCGTTTGTGCGCGTCGGCAATATCCAGACTGCGCTGGGACACCAGGCCGAAGCGGAGGCCGCCCTGGAGCGGGCCCGGGCGCTCGTGGAACCGCTGGCGGAGCGGTTTCCCACCGTGCCTTCGTATCGGGAGACCCTGGCGGACGCCTACCGCAACCTGGGCACGCTGCTGGCAGAAACCGGACACGCGCGGGAGGCGGAGCAAGCCATCGTGCGGGCGCTCGATCTCCGGCAGCAGCTGGTAGCCGAATCCTCCGACGCGCCGGCTCTCCGGCAGTGGTTGGCCGTAAGCTACAACCAGCTCGGTCTCTTCTGCCAGAACACCGATCTTTCCAGGGCAGAAAGCGCTTATCAGCAGGCGCTGGAGCTGCGCCGCCGGCTGGTGACCGATTTCCCCGAGAACCCTGCGTACCAGAGCGACCTGGGCGGCGGTCTGCACAATCTGGCGAGCATCCTGCGCCAGCGCGGCAACCTCACCGAAGCCCACACGCTCCTGGAACAGGCCATCCGCCATCAGCAGGCGGCCCTCCAGGCCAAGCCGGGGAACCCGGTCTACCGGGTGTACCTCCGTAACCACTATCACCAGCTTGGCGGGATGCTTAGGCAGATGAAGAAGCCTACCGAAGCGGCCCAGGCCTATGACCAGGCACTCCAGCGGAGCCGACGGCTTGTAGAGGACTTCCCCGAGGTGCCGAACTACCAGAATCTCCTGGCAGAAACGCTGAACGATTGGGCCAACCTCCTGATCGAGCAGGGCGAACTCGCTCGGGCACGGGAGCTTGTAGAGGAAGCCATCGGGCACCAACGGGCGGCCCTGAAGCTCAAGCCGCAGCATCCCACCTACCGGCAGGATCTGGGCAAACACCACGGCAACTTGAAGAGCATCTTGCAGCGTCAGGCGCAGCAGCTCTTCCGAGCCGGCAATGTGTCCGAGGCCGATCGGCTTTTCCAGCAGAGCCGGGACAACATGGAGAAGCTGGTGAGCGACTTCCCGGAGGAGCCGGACTACCAGCATCGCCTGGGAGGGACACTGCACGATTGGGCCATGCACCTTGCAATGGAGCAAGGCGAGCTCGCTCGGGCACGGAAGCTTGTGGAGGAAGCCATCGAGCACCAACGGGCAGCCCTGAAGGCCAAGCCGCAGCATCCCGGCTACCGGCAGTTTCTGGGCAACCATTACAACAACTTGAGTATTATCTTGGAGCGCCAGGCGCAGCAGCTCTTCCGGGCCGGCAACGTGTCCGGGGCGGATCGGCTTTTCCAGCAGAGCCGGGACAACTACGAAAAACTGGTGAGCGAGTTTCCGGAGGAGCCGGACTACCAGCATGCCCTGGGAGGCGACCTGCACGACTGGGCGACAGAGCTCCTCGGGAACTGGGGCCGCCAGGCCGAAGCCCGCTCGTTGCTGGAACGTGCCATCCGCTTGCAGCAAGCCGCGCTCCAGGCCAAGCCCCAGGAGCCGGCGTATCGCGACTCTCTCCGGAACCACTACACCTCGCTGGGGCTCTTTTTGCACGCCCAGGGGGAAACGAAAGCGGCCGAGGAAGCCGCGATGCGCGCGCTCGACCTGGGCCTGCAATTAGCGGACGAATACCCCCAGGTACCCACGTACCGCCACGCCATAGCCAACATCCTTTACCACCAGGGAGCACGGTTGGTCCGGAGCGATCGCTGGCGCGAAACCGAGCTCCGGCGTGCCCTGGCGATTTACGAAGATCTCATTCACGATCCGGCCGCTCCAACGCAAGAACAGTTCCGGTATGCGAAGTTCCTGCACGCCCTCGGGGATCGAATCGGGAGCAACTGGAGTCCAGAAGAGGGTGAGCAACTCCTCCGCCGCGGCGTGGCCCAGATGCAGAAGCTGGCCAGCGCTTTCCCCGCGGAGGCCCGTTACCAAAAGGAGCTGGCAGGCATGCTGCGCAAGCTGGAGAAGCCGTGAGAAGTGGCCCGGGACCGACGCGCCTGGCGCGGACGTAACGATTTCCCTCGTTCCCAAACTCCTGTTTGGGAACGCTGCTTCGGGAAACTCTGTTTCGCGGAGGCATATGAAACAGAGTTTCGCGGAGGGACGTTCCCAAACAGGAGTTTGGGAACGAGAGAACGCGCGACCCAAGGCTTCTTTATGGGATCGCAGATGAGCGGGAAGATCACGCAAGTCCTGGGAGCGCCGTCACACCGGGGCGTAGCGCGTTATCCCCGGCACGCGGTCGAAGTCGGCGTCGTTGCTGGCCAAGTTGGTCAGGCCATGCTGCTGCATGACGGCGACGATCAGAGCGTCGTTACTGAGGAGTCCGGTTTGTTGGCTAACCTGAGTTGCTGTGCCGATCAGCTGGACGGGAATCGGCAGAACCTGGATGCTGCTGCGCAAGACATCCTCGACGGCTTGCCGGAAGCCTGTGAGCTGTTGCACCTGATGCGGGTGCCGTCGCAACCGTTGCACAATGCCCGCGAGTGGCCAGGAGAACGTGTTGCTTGCTTCAATAGTCATGATGCGATGGGCGACCTCGCTCAACATGTGGGTGGACGTGAATCCCACAATCTCCTGGCGCTCAATCCGTCGCAGCAGGTCGCTGCACGCGCTCCCAAAGAGCGGGTTCGTGGTGAAGTGGTAAATCAAGGTGTTGGCATCCAAGAAAACCGACTCTCCAAGTACGAGATCGGCAAAGATCATGACTCCTCCTGCGGATCAAACTCGACATCTTCCGCCAGGCGCCGCAGGGTTTCCATGTCCCCCGACCACGGGATCATCCCCGCGGTGCGGTCGACCCAGCTGGGATCCGCTTGCACGGTAACTCGTACTTTGGCGTGCTCCTCCAGTGGCAAGGGGCCTGCCAGCTTGAGGGTGCCGTTCTCATAGATGGCGTCCACGCTGATGGCCATGGCCGAGACTCCTGACAGAAAGAGTGGGTAGAGATGGCTTCAACCTAGCACAAGACTCGCGAGAGAACCAGTCAGTTCCTCGAACCGTGAACAAGGAAAGCACAACGGCCGGTGAGGCAGCGCCGCCAAGCATAGTCCTCACCGGCCCCGCAGCGCCCGGGCGCTCGGTCTGCGCGCCCGGAGCCGTTGCGCTTGCATGGTATCGCAGGCCGCCTCCAAGATAGGAGATTCTCCCCATGGGGTTCTTTGCTTCCCTCAAGACCCAGCCTAGTACGGCTTTGTCAATTGCGCATTGGGCGGAACAAAGTGATGCTCTGTCGATCATCCAAGTCCCTGTACCGGTCGTTCTGTTCGCGTCGTGCCTGCTCCAGGAGCCAGTCGCAGATGCGGCGATGCACTTCAGGCAGGG
>JBGQLF010000863.1:0-5358 GCA_041499985.1 Gemmataceae bacterium | reverse complement strand
GGCAGACGTGGCCAGCCCGTTTTGGCCTGTAGGCCCAACCAAGCGAGCGACTCAGGCTGTTCGGCATGCCCCTCGCTACGCCCCACTTGCTGATCGGCCGTTCAGAAAACGACCTGATCGGTCAGCCTTCGGGAATTTCTGCAGTACCAGCCAACTCCTGGATGTTGGCCACACGCACCTTCTCCATCCAGGTGCAGACGGACGCACAGCGTTCCTTCAAGCCCGTCTTGGGATGTCCACCGCGGTGCCAGTGCAGTTCCACCTGAACCTCTGCCGGTGCTTGGCTGAGTTGCGTGGATATGGCGACAACCCACACCTCTCCGTCGGCCCGAATATCCGCGTCGAGCGTCACGATCACGGCTGGCCGACGCTTGGGGTTTTGGCCCTGCGGGTCGAGCAGTTCCACCCAGACAATCCGGCCGCGGCAGGACTAAGACATGGCGGCCCTCCGTCAGAACGGCTTGCTCTCCTCCGAATACCACGATGCCGGGGGCTGGCGGTTCGGCCCGATGCGATCGAGATCCTCTGTGGTCAGCGGATAATCCCTGGCGGCCAAGTCTTCCAAGTCGTCAGCGGTCTGCCAACGGTCAAACATGTCGGCCTTCAGCCGTTCCATGCCGGCGACTTCCGGCAGGAGAACATCCGGATCTGGGATGCCCTCCCTGCCTCCTTGGAAGAGCCACTTTGCCAATGCGTAGGTGTCCTTGAGGATGCCAAGCCGCGTTTCAAACGCACTCAGCAATTGCGGACGTGCCGCTTGGATCTCCGTCGTTCGTCCGTTGGCAACGTTTAGGATGAGGCGTTGCCAACCGTTCTCGAATAGTTGAGCCGATCCCTTCAGGCCCTCCACGGCCTTACCCACGTCAGGTACGAACTTGCGTGCGAGGTCCTTGATGTTATCCAGGCTCTCCGCGATCGGGGCGGGAGTTTCCAGTTCCAGCAACACATCTTCAGTCATCTTCTTGCCTCCGTCACACACAATTCTCGGGATCGCTCCTGTTCCAGGGCGTCCAGTTGCCCCCAGCAGGATCGTCCAACATCATTGTAGCCAGCGGCCTTGGCCCAGCGAACGAGCTTCCCAATCCCTGCACAACGCTTTGGCTGCGTTCCGATGTGGCCGGGGCGGGAGAGGAGACCAAGCTAGCCATGTTTCAAGCGTGTGAGCGCGTAGTCCGCGGTAATTTCGGTCCGCTCGGAGCGGGTGGTGAATAGCCTGCTGGATGGCCGCTTGGACCTTATGATTCCCTTTGAGGATCGAAGCATTGGCAGAGGCGACGTTGTCGTTCCGGGCGGTGTAGCCGTGGTGTCAGGAGGCCGTTCTGGGTCCCTTCCTCCACGAGTAATGGGTTCTCGGACGGAACGACCTTCAGCTTGGCGTTCCGCTTACCATTCCCTTTTGCTGGGATGTCCAGTCCCATCACACATTGAAATATCTCCAACTGTTGCAATGTACTGCAAATCCTGTGCTTAGGTCAACGGGACCAGGAGATGCCTGCGCAAGGCCCCATTTATGTGCCCCGTAAACATGTAAGCATTTCGGAACATCCCGCTTGGACCCGGCCCCATTCGGGCCGGACGCGAATTGACATAAACATAGGTTTCTCCATCGCTTCCGCCACGTCCTCGTCCGGGAGGCTTTGGTTCCAGTGCAGCTGTTGGGCTTGGCATCGCATTTGCGCTACCACCGGCACAAATCGAACGGGACCCGATGCACCCCCTACAACATGCGAGCATCGGTCCCTGGAGTGCATTTCGTAAGGAGCGTGTGATGAAGAAGCGGTGCGTGGCAAACAGATTCATGCAAGGGGGGCGGTACCTATTCGCTGTCGGAGCCTTCCTGCTGGCTACCCTGCCAGCGGCGGCACAACTGGTGCTTTTTGACACCGTGACCGCCTTTAATCCGAATGGCAGTATCTTTAACACGATTTCGGCATTCGAAGGCTTTGAAAGTGGAATCTTCGGTATCGTCGTCGATATCGATCCCGCTCAATTCGGGAATTACACGGTCTTGACCGAACCCGACGGAACCTTCAGTGACGTTTTCGGGCTCTTCCAACAAAGCACTGGGGGTCTCTTTCTCGGATTCATGTCCGATGGTGAGTCCGGGTTGACCAGTGTGCCGCCCGAGTTCGTCAATCCTGCTGGGGGGCAGCCCACAATGATGGCAGAAGGCAACGGCGGTCCCTTCAGTGCGACCAAGTACCTCAGTCCCACCCTGCAAAGACGGGGATTCACGGCGACGTTCCAGAGTGATGCGGAGGCTGTCGTACCCGAACCCTCCACCCTCACTCTGCTCGGCCTCGGTTGCCTCGGCCTGGCCGGTTATGCCTGGCGGCAGAGGAAGGCGGCGGTGTAGACCTCCTGGTGTGCGGAACGAGAAGGCCCGGAACGGACACGGGCCTTCACCGCAAACGGAAGATGCTGGCAAGGGCCAAGGCGAACATGTCCCAGCGCCAAAGGTAGTAGCCCGATCCTTGGCGTAGGCAGCAGGAGCAGGAGACCAAGCCACAAGGGGACGTTGGTCAGCAGTGCAGGTAATAGGAGAATGACGCTCGCACAAACAGTAAAGCAAGGCGTCTGCCCCTAATCCTACTGGGCGTCCACGGCATCGGCGAGCCGAGTTCAAAAGGCGTCCTTCAGGGAGTTGCCCCTTTCCGTTCGGCTTGCCCGGTCTGCTAGTCCAGCAACATGGCGGCGAGCCGGGCACGGTCCTCCGGCGATAGCCCGCGCAGGGCAGCGGCCAGCTCTTCGAGTGTGCTGGCGTTAGAGGGGAGAAGTTGGATGTCCGCTCTCTTTTTGCGCGATAGGCTTTGCCACCCCTTCCGCACCCCAGCTTTAGTCTTCCTCGCCCGGCAAGTCCGACACACTCTTGGCCGTGCGAACATAAATCGTTGCAGGCCCGGCCCCCATTCGCTGCAAGAAGCCCGCTTTGGTCAGGTGGGTCAGGTCGATCCTCGCCTGACGCTCCTTCACTTCGGCAGATACCAACTTGAGGTAGTCCGTCAGCTTTACCTTTTCGCCGGGGCGCAGCTGCTTGGCGACGTTCAGAAGCCGAAGGTTCAGGCTGCCGGTCGCCTGGTGCGTCGGCTCATTCTCTGAGTGACGCAAGATCAGCGTCACCCCGTTCCGGTCCACCTTCCATTCGGGTTCGGGAAGGCCGTTGTCCATGCAGGCCCGGATGATCTTCTGTGTGCCGATCCCCCAACGCTCCATCAGCCCGTAAAGGAAGCAGACCTGGGCGATGTCCGGGTTGATCGGGCGGGACGGGTGCATCGTCCGCAGGTCAGCGACCGTCATCTCGTCGGGCAAGCTGCCTGAGTTCCAGAACTCAACTCGCTCATCGTACACAGCGACCGACGTGCCACCGTCGAAGGCGCTGTAGTCCCGGTGGACCAGGGCGTTCACGACGGCTTCTCGGATGGCAGGCAGCGGGTAGGCGAGCCGGTCACGCCGCTGTACCTCGTTCCGGTCGAAGCTCGAGGCTACCGGGGTGTGGGACTGCACGAACGAAACCAGCGACTCGGCCAGCGCGAAGAGGCTGCCTTCGAACACCTTGTTGTCGATGAACTCCGTCCGGTCGTTCCCCCGGAAGCGTGCGGCCCGCACCCTCGTCTGCGGATACCACTCCGCAGGGTTCTTGCCGAACAGCACCAGCGTCGCATTCGTGAACTGCCCGGCCTGGACCAGCCCAAGTCGGTCCAGAACCTTCGTCGGCTTCTTCGTGGGGTCGATGGCGTACCCCCGCTGCTCCTTGATCACCTCGGCCACCCTGCGAATCAGGCCGGCATCGAAATCGTCTTCCTCGACCCCCAGGGCAGGCAGCCGCTCCCACCGGGCTTCGCTGCGGGCACGCTGGCCGATCAGGGAGGAAATCTCGCCCGCCACGGCGGACACGACGGCGGCTCCCCGGCGCACCATGATCTTGCCCTTGCAAACGTAGGGCTTCTCCAGACCTTGCGGCACGTCGATGACGACCAGCTTCTTGCCTTGCACGTCCTCGACCGTGACCGACAGTGGGGCCGGGGGCGAGATAGCTGCCAGGAGGCGCTGTTGAATGGCCTGCGCCTTGGCTTCGGCACTGGGCACGCCGACGAGACGCCCATCGTCTTTCACGCCGGCGACGATGACCCCGCCCTGATCGTTGAGGAAGGCGCAGGCCGCTTCTTCGACGTGGGACTCCTTGTCCACGCCGAGGATGAACTCGACCCGTGCCGATTCGCCCTGGTCGAGAAGCTGGCCGAGAACCGTATTGTCCATGACAAGCCCTCGCTTACTCTTCAAGAAGTTGCCGGATGCGTGCCGGCTCTTTGAACTATGCCTCGATGAACCGCAGCGCATCGGAGTGGCTGGAATACTCGTGGACCCAATTCCCCGCCCGCTTGGACAGGGGCAGGCTGTGGCGTGTGGCGCTCTCGTACATCTCCAGCACCCGGATGTCATCCAGCACAGCAGTCTTCTTGAAGAACGTGTGTGGCTTCTTGCTCCCGTCGTCGTCGAAGCGGAATTGCTTCAGGAGTTGCCGGGCGACGACCACGTCATGATGCACCAGGAACCAGCGGAGTTTGCGTTGGGACACCGCCCGGACGATCTCTCGGTGGGTGATCGAGCGCTGGTTCGGCCCCACCCCGCTGCCGTAGGTGCCCGTGATGATGCCGAGGAAGGCGTCGCAGCCGTTGACGGCCTCCAGGCAATTGCTGAAGGCGGTCTTCTTCGGATTGGTCGGGACGGTCCCCTTGTGGGACATCCACACTTGATACGCGTAGCTTTCCAGGATGGCGAACACTTGATCGAGGAACCCTTCCAGGCGGTAGACCGTGGAGGAAACCATCAGCTTGAGCATTGGGGGTGGCCCAGCTTGGGGTGTCGCTTCTTCCGGCATCGCTGGCGTCCGGGTCGAGACGATGAAGCCTGTTCCCCATGTCGGTCCTGTTCCCGGCAGCCAACTTGCCCAGGAGAAGGAAAGCGGCATTATGCGGCACTACCAGGTAAGATACGGCAGATAATCCGGCAGTTCAAGGCGAAGCAACAGCAACCGGCAAGATGAGGTCGTTTGTGGGAGCCACCGGCGCGAACAAGATTCGTTGTCTGGCAGCCCCACCTCCCTACCTCTTGCTCCCCCTTCTTGAACTTTCCCTTCGCCCCGCGGTCGATCTTGTCCTAAGACCCGATACTGCTTAGGCTTTTGTGTTGGACTTTCGCGTCCAACACAAAAAAAGCTTGGCCGGCCTGTCAAACTTTGACACCGCTTGGTGAATCTAGAGATAGAGGAACAACAGCCATGAGCGAGGAGCCGTCCGAGACCGAGTCCCTGCTCCGCCGGCTGCGCGAAGGCGAGCGCGAAGCTCTGGCGCTGTTGTT
>JBGQLF010000862.1:0-5360 GCA_041499985.1 Gemmataceae bacterium | reverse complement strand
TTGGCGGTTGGCCCGCTCATAGTTCAAAACTTCCCGCCACAATGTTGTTACCCAGAACACAGCTGATCTGAACCATGCCTGGAGAACAACCACTCACCATTCCCCAACTTCAGCGAACGCGCGACAGGCGAATGTCATCTACGGAGAGTCGGCCGGTCGCCCCGTTGAGGCCGATGCGGACCACCGCTTCATAGGTCTGCGGCGGCACCCGAATCGCGGCCGCGTCGGGCTTCCAGGCGAAGGTACCGAGCCAGGGACCCATGACGTGATCCCCCAGCGGGCGGTGATCGACGTCATAAAAGTGGATGCTGACGGCCGGTACTTCATGCGGATTCGTGCCAACCCGGGTGTTCTCCGCTTGCACCCACAGGCTGATCCGCACCAGCGCCACCTTCGTGCCGTCGAGGCCAATTCCCTGGATCACTTGGGCGCCCCGACCGGGATCGTTATTGGTCAAGGTTAGGTACGTATTGCCTTCGGGGGCCTTCTCGTGGGACAAGGTCGCCTGCCGCTGATAATACCAGACATCGACCCGGCCATCGGTTTCTTGCTCGAAACCGCCGTTGACGACACGGGGGTTGGCGGGATCGGGACGTACTTTGCGTTGCTTTTCCGACGTGCCGGTCATCGGCACAAACAGCGTCGGCACCAGCCGAGTCTTCACGAGTTTATCGTCCTTCTTCTCGAACAGGTAGAAGACCTGCTGGTAGCGTTCACCCAGGGGAATGATCATCTTGCCCCCTTCGCGCAGCTGCTCGATCAGGGGCTGCGGCACTTCCTCGGGAGAACAGGTGACGAGGATCTTGTCGAACGGCGCCTGCTCCGGCCAACCTTTGTAGCCGTCGCCGATCCTGGTCCGGATATTGCTGTAGCCCAGGTCCTGGAGCCGTTTGGCCGCCTGTTCGCCCAGGACCTTGACGATTTCGATGCTGTACACTTCCTTGACAATCCGCGACAACACCGCGGCCTGATAGCCACTGCCGGTGCCGATCTCGAGGACGCGATCGCTCGGCTGCGGATCAATGATTTCGGTCATGTAGGCCACGATGAATGGAGGCGAGATCGTCTGCTTATGGCCGATCGGTAGCGCCTGGTCGAAATACGCCTTGGGCCGCTGCTGGGTGGTGACGAACTGGTGGCGCGGCACTTGCCGCATGGCATTCAAGACCGCCTTGTTGGTGATGCCTTGGCCGGCAATCTCTTCCTCCACCATCTTCAAGCGGGCCGTGCGGTAGGCATCCTTTTCCTGGGCAACCGCCTCACCCGGCCAGAAGAAAGAGCTACCGAGGACCGCGGTCAGAGCCACAGCTGGAAGAACGAGCCACAGAGGGCAAGCCATGCGTGACGCCATAAGTTTTCCCCTCTTTTGCACTTGAGCCGAGTTCCCCGGGAAGCCAGGGATCAGGGATCGGGGATCACAGGAGTCAAGGATCATGGCGTGGAGTACTGAGTACTGAGTACTGAGTACTGAGTACTGAGTACTGAGTACCTGATCCCTGATCCCTGATCCCTGATCCCCGATCCCCGATCCCCGATCCCCGATCCCCGATCCCCGATCCCCGATCCCTGATCCCTGGCCTGGCCACTGTACAATCATTGGCATCGGGGGGCAACCACCATGCCACGGACCGGGGCGCAAACCATAGACGCAGATCCCGAGCCGTTTTGCGCGGCAAAGTCGCCATTTGACATTTCTTGTGCGTAACCGATAGTTCCACTATCTCCCAGCACCATGAACATGAGGGTTATCTGATGTTTGTACCTTTGGCCTGCCGGCAGCAACAACGGTCAATCAAGCAGTTGTCCGTGGTACTGACCTTGGCAGGCGCCTGCTGTTTCAGTCTCTCCGTGTCCCCAGCCCAGGCCAAGGAGCCGATCCACTTCACCGGACACACCAACACGATCCGGGCCGTCGCCTTCTCGCCGGATGGCCAGACGTTGGCCACGGCCAGTATCGACAAAACCATCCGCCTGTGGGATGTGGCCACGGGCAAGCGCCGGACCTTGATTCGCTATACCGATCCCGTGTTCTCGGTGGCATTTGCCCCCGATGGCAAGACGTTGGCCTCGGGCGGCAAGGACAAAGTCGTGACGATCTGGGATGCGGCCTCGGGCAAGGAACTGACCACGTTTCACGGTTTCAGCAATCCGGTGATCTTCCTGACCTTTGCTCCCGATGGCCGAACACTGGCCACGCTGGGCAGCAGCGAGAACTTCGTCCGGATTTGGGAGATTGCGACGGGCAAGGAGCAGCGGACCCTGCGCGGACACAGCGCTATCGTCCATGCCATCGCCTTTGCCCCGGATGGCCGAACCGCTGCCACCGCGAGCACCGACGAGACGATTCGCTTGTGGAACCTGAACACGGGCGAGCAACAGGCGACGTTCAAGGGACATGATGGCGCGGTCAACACGGTGACGTTTTCTGCCGATGGCCAGACCCTGGCGTCGGGTGGCAATGACAAGACCGTTACGCTGTGGGACGTCGCTACGGGCAAGATCAAGGCTACCTTCGAGGGCCACAGCAAGGAGGTCTTTTTCGTGGCTTTCAACGGTGGGGACCAGACCGTGGCTTCCGCAAGCTTCGACGGCACCGTGAAGCAGTGGGATGTGGCCACGGGCAAGGTGCAAGCGACGATTCCGTGGCTCCGTGGCATCCACACCTTTTTCTCGCAAACCTTCCTGGCGTTTGCGCCCGATGGCCAAGCGTTCGCTGTCGCCATTCATGACGAGGCGAAGCTCATTGAGACAACCCCGGGTCTGGACACGCCGCGGTAAGGCGGGAGGCAGCTCTCCCTCTTTGCACAAGCCCGAAACGCCAACGCGGGACCGCATCCCGCGCTGGCGTTTCGGGCTTATGCTGCTTGATCGATCGACCGGATTGCTCATTTCTCAGTGGCTCTCGGCGTTCTTCGCGGTACCCTGTTAGAGTCGATGTCGGCCGGGGGTGCTCCCGGACGATGCGCCATGACAAGGGACCCCTGCTTGTGAAGGAGAATCCGATGAGCCAACACGCCTGGACCCGCCGTTCCGTTCTTCAGACCCTCGGCGCTGGTGTGCTGGGAAGCGTGACCGCTTCCCGCGCCGGGGCCGAAGCAGACGTGGCTGACGCGAAGGTCAAAGGCAACATCCGCCAGTCCATTTGCCGCTGGTGCTACGCCAAGATCCCTCTCGACCAGCTAGCCGCCGAGGCCGTCAAGATCGGCTTCCGCTCGATCGAGTTGCTGGAGCCGGCGGAATTCACAACCGTCAAGTCCCATGGGTTGACCTGCGCCATTCTCAAGTGCCGCTCGATCACGGATGGCCTCAACCGCAAGGAGAACCACGAGCGCATCGAGCAGGAATTGCGGTCCAACATTGCCTTCGCTGCCGACGCTGGGATTCCCAACGTGATCTGCATGTCCGGCAATCGTCGTGGCATGGCGGATGACGAAGGCCTGGAGCACTGCGCCATCGGTCTCAAACGCGTGGCGGGCTTCGCGGAGGAGAAAAAGGTCACAATCTGCATGGAAGGGCTCAACAGCAAGGTCAACCACAAGGATTACATGTACGACCGTACCAAGTGGGGCGTCGACCTGGTCAAGCGGGTCGGCTCGCCGCGCTTCAAGCTGCTCTACGACATCTACCACATGCAGATCATGGAAGGCGACGTGATCGCGACCATTCGCCAGTACAAGGATTACATCGGCCACTATCACACCGGCGGCGTCCCCGGACGGCATGAGATCGACGAGACCCAGGAGCTGCACTACCCGGCCATTGTCAAGGCGATCCTGGAAACGGGCTACACGGGCTTCCTCGGCCAGGAATATGTGCCGAGCCGTTCGCCATTGCCCTCGCTGGCGCAAGGATTTCGCATCTGCGACGTTTGAGCAATGCTCCGGGAACCGGACCTCTTGATCGTAGGACGGATTTCAATCCGTCCGGCCTGTCCAGACGGATTGAAATCCGTCCTACGATCCAACAGCATGGGCGCTTTCGCGCCGAGCGGTTATAGTTGAAGGAACGAACCGCCCGGCTCCGCGCCCGGGAGCAAGGTCCCTGATCGCCGCGGAAGAGGAGCGTCCATGGCCACCGATCTGCGTCCCGCCAAGTCCACCTCGGCCGCCAAGTATGATATGAAGGTGCAGCGCCAGCTGGCACGGGCGCGGAGCCGGATTCGGGCCCTCGACCTCGCGGCGGCGATCTTCGGTCTGGCCACGGCTACCCTGGCGTATAGCCTGGTCATGGCCTTGCTCGACCGCCGACTCGAGTTGTCTCCGCTCAGCCGGCAAGTCGCGTTCGCCCTCTTCGCTGCGGGGACCATCCTCTACGCCGGCATGGCTCTGATTCGGCCCATCTGCCGAAGGATCAACCCTTACTACGCCGCCCGCCTGCTGGAGCAGACACTGCCGGCAGCCAAGAACAGCGTCGTGAATTGGCTGGATCTGCACGACCACCCCCTGCCGCCAGCTCTCCAGAAAGCGCTGGGGCAGCGGGCAGCCAAGGATCTCGACCAGACGGACCTCGATCGCGCCGTCAGCACCCGCCGGGTCTCCTGGCTGGGAGGGAGCACACTGGCCCTGTTCCTGGCCCTGCTGGTGCTCTTCGTCCTGGGACCGCGCCAGTTCGGCTCGCTCCTGAACCGAGCATTCGCGCCCTTTCTCTCGGCGTCGCTGGCGACGCGGACGCAACTGATCCTGGTGCGGCCGGAAGAGGGCAACCTGTCGCTTCCCCTGGGACGTCCGGTGCCGATTGTTGTCCAGGTGGAAGGCCGGGTCCCCGATCCCAGGAAACCCGATGCGCTCAAGCTGCATTTCCGGTACAACCCGACCGATCCGCCGGAAGAACGCCCGCTCAAGCGCGGCGACTCGTCAGAGTGGGAGATTACGATCCCAGCCACGCAGGTGCATAACGGCTTCTGGTACAAGGTAAGCGGCGGCGATGCCGAGACGCCGGAATACCGCGTGCAGGTACGCTCCACGCCGTTGGTGACCGGTTTCGACGTGATCTATCAGTACCGCAAGTACCTCGGCTGGCGCCCGGAAACGACCCACGATCCGAACCTCCAGGGGCCGCGCGGCACCGAAGTCACGTTGCTGGCCCACACCAATCGCACCGTCAAGGAAGGCCAGTTGAGCAGCGGTGACGATCCCCCCCTATCCGCGGAAAGGGTTGCTGACGATCCCCAGACCCTGCGTTTCCGCTTCGTCTTGGAGAAAAATGCGGCCTATCGCATCTGGTTCACATCCGTCGAAGGGGAACGCAACACGGACCCGAGGCCGTACACCATTCGCGTCTTGCCGGACCTGCCGCCCCAGGTCGAATTGACGGAACCCGGCCAGGATATCGAGCTGCCCTGCAACGGACTGCTGCGCTTG
>JBGQLF010000861.1:0-5363 GCA_041499985.1 Gemmataceae bacterium | reverse complement strand
GTGATCCCCGCCGCGGGCTGTACTTCCAGGCCCCGCTTCGCGGCATATTCGACCACGCGCACGTCGGGATACAGCGGATGGTCGCCGATTCCTTCGGGGGTTTCCAGAAGGACGCGCTCTTCGACGCGAGCCCGTAGGGCGCCCGGCAGGACGCCTTGGAGCGCGTCGCGCGCGTAGATGATCAGACTGGCGTGGACGTCGCGCCAGTGGGCTTCGAGATACGGGTCCATCCCGGGGAAAGGGCTCGGCATTGGCAACACCTTGGTTGAGCTAGTATAGCCTGGATGTCCCCTGAACCTTTCACCTGGTTCCGTTTTCCCTGGCCCCACGCTCAAGGGATGTTCAGGATGCTGCAACTCTGCTCGTAGCTCTCCTCCAACTCAAGGGGCACGGCGAGGTCATCGGCGAGCCACAGCGGCACCGTCGGTAGCGGGCGCCCAAGGCCCACGGATGGGGCCCAGGTCTCCAGCAGCCACTCGTTCGCGTGTCTCGTCAGGCGGCATGCGGTGGCATAGAGCGGCGGCAGTTCGGGAGACAGGCTTGGGTCGGACTGTCCGATCAGATCGAGCAATTCCCCATACAGGTTCTGGGTGCGTGTCGTCACCACATCGACGATGACGACGGAGACGCGCTCCCGAAGCAACCCAGCACACTTGGAGACGAACGTACGTCGATGCTCCGGGCGGTCCTTGTTCGCCGGGCTGACGATCTCGACTGCGGCCACGAGACGGCAATGGCGTTTCTCGTCGTAGACGCGCACCTCGTAGACGTCCTGGGCAGGCAGGTCGGTGACGACGGCGAGCGTCGGCCGCGGCGGCGCCCAGACCGCTGTCGCGATGCCGCCGCCGTTCCCGTCGCCGGCGGCCAATACGCCTTCGCCTTCGTTCTCGAAAGTCGCCACGTCGATCTCGGCACTCGACCCCGAATGGACACGCGGCTCGGCGAAATAGCGACGGGGCAGCTTCCGGCGGAGGCTGGCGACGATCATCATCGGCCACCCGCCGTGCAGCCCTTCCCAATGGCGCCTGTCGTCCAGCGGCGGGCGGAAATGGTCACGCAGTGGCATGAGTGGATTCTCCTTATCCCGCATCCCATCAGGAAAGTGATCTGGGAGAAACGGTCGGGATTCTTTTCCTCTTCCGCCTCGCGAGGTCGGAAAGACTCCCAACCCTTGTCCCCTTTGTTTTCCAAACCCGCCGGCCCCGGATCGCTGCCGCAGGCAAGTCCACAGCCAGCACGCGGGGCTCGGCCGCCGGCCGAAGTCTTCCCCTGATTCTACCCAGAGCAGACGATCGCCGGTAGCTTCGATCTTCTCCCCCGCCGCGCGGGGCGCGGCAAGTTTTCCGGGGTGAGCGGGGTGTGAACCCCCGGATGGCGCCTCTCGATCAGGGGGTTGACACCCCTCGTTCACCCTCCCGAAAGCAGAAGCAGCAGCGGGGCCGGCTGCAAGGGCTTCATGCCTCGGAAAGCTGTGCTGCCGGCCCCGTCTGCTGCAACCGCTGGTTCGGGCCAGTAATCTTGAATGTCCCGATGCCGGACCTATTCAGCCCCGCCGCGTTCGCGCTCCTGCTCCTTTTCTTCCTTGGCGGCCTCAAGCAACTCGTCAAATCGCCGAAGATAAATCGCGTGCGCTATGCGCAGGTGCTTGCGGATTCTCCTCAAGGTGGCGGGAGTGGTCACCTTGATGACTTGAACGACGTCGGCTCGGTCTTGCACGCGGTACGAACCCAGCTTGGTTTCCATCCACCCGGCGATCCCTGCATAGCCGGCGCCTTCGCGAACCCCCAACTGCTCGGGGCCTGGGATGGGGGCAGGTGCGTCCTTGCGAGGCTTGCGACCTTCGGGAACGACATCAATGGGGACGCCTTCACATTGCAATTTGTGCCACCCCTTGGGGTCATTCCAGAGGACTTTAATCCCGTATTGGGGGCGACCCGGGTAAGGATGTCCAGATGTCCGCTCCGGACCACCACGTCGATATCCTTGGTAGAGCGCTCGTAGCCATGATGGATCGCCGCCAAACCGCCCACGATTGCCAAGGGGATGCCTTCTTTGCGCGCGAGAGCCTGCAACGTCGCCAGAGCCTTGGCAAACTTCGATTCCGGCACTGCTTGGCCCTCCACGGCGGCAACCATCCTTTCGAGGTTGACCATTGCTTCAGCAGCGTCAATGATTTTCATGGCCACAAATACCTATTTTCCCGTGATGGTGCCGCCCGGCCGCAAAGTATCTCAGTTAGCTTCGATAGGGAAACACCGACATGCTTCTATTCAAATAACTAAGGCCTCAAAAAGAGCTGCGTCCTCTTTTCGTCCTCATGCCGCGCAAAACCGGAATGGCGGCCCCGGTCGGCTCAGCGCCTGGATCGGCGATGACTTCTTCAGCCAATGGTTCTCGCTACAAGCCAACTTCGTTGCGGGCCGCAGCAAGTTCCTGTTCGATCTTGGGCTTGTTATGGTGCCAGTCGAGCGACCAGAGAGCTACTTCACGCTCTTCGGGCGACCCATTTTGGGCGACCGCTTCGATGGCCGCCAGAAGCGGCTCTGGGATGGTGTCATTCCAGACGATCCCTACGGCTCGCATGGCCTCGATAAGCACTGACCCACGGATGGACGAGAGAAAACGGGCGGCGCGATCCATCGGCCCGCTTTTGGCGACTTGGAAGTAGGTGACCATCAGATTGCTGAGGCCAGGAAACGCCTCACGCTGGGCCTTCGGGTCGAGGGGACAAGTAGGCATTACCTCTTCACGAAGGACGTACTCAAGAGCGGGCAGGATCGAGGAACCGACCTCCTGAATCTGCTCTGACGACTTGTTGAAGCCGAAGCAGCCTTCATACTTCATGTTCCGTGCGTAGAGTGCAACCTGCACAAGTTCTAGGTGTTGTTGCGAGAGTTCCATGATTACCTCCTGGGTTGGAAACCGGCGTTTTGGAGCATGCCTTCCACTTCGTGTTCCATCTCCGGATGACTTTCGGCCCGATCTGGGCCTCGGTTTTACCCAGCAGCCCCCGAGCCTTGAGTTGTTGGTAGTGGAACAGTTCCTCTGGTCTGGCAGCCGGGCCGACGCGCTCGCCGGAGTAGAGGTAAATCTGGCCATCCCGGGGATCAATGGAGCCCAGAGCGCCTTGCGGGTGGTCAGCGTCAAGAACGATGGGTCTGCGCCCCCTGGTGCCCTTCACATAAGTTGCCTCCAATTGCTGGAGAGTCTTGGCGGCTTTTGCCTGCTGCCCTGGCGCGACCTCCCATTAACGCATACCGCAGATCTTTTGTGGAGCAGGGCCATTCTTGTTATGCACGAGAACTCCCATCGAGCCGACTGCGTAGTTGTTCAGCCCCTCCACATGCCGCTTGTCGACCTTCATCTGGACCTGCCGGCTGCCCAGGTTGGCCACCGGCACACGCCCACGGTCGCGGGTGATCAGGATGTCGCCGACACGCCCATCGTGGGCACAAACCCACCGGCCCCGGATCGCTGTCCCAGGCACTTCCGCGGCCAGCACGCAGGGCTTAGCCGCCGGCCGAAGTCTTCCCCTGATTCTACCCAGAGCAGACGATTGCCGGTAGCTTCGATCTTCTCCCCCACCGCGCGCCGAGGCAGCGGTTGGGCTGGCCGTATGGGGACGAGGTGGTGGTGAGCCACGCACGCGAACGCCAGGGAACGGTTCGACCCGGAGCGAGGCGCTCCAGTCCTGACCGAGCAGGAGTTCTTCAGCCGCTTCGCCTGCCCCTCCTGGCGCTGCCTTCGGCTTTTTCCGCTACCTCCGGGCCGCACGGACCGGACCGCGCTTGCTGTTAGCCTCAGCCCCACGTGGCCGCGGGCCGATGACAACTACAGCATTCCCAGGTGGGTTTCGCAGGTACCGCGAACTATCTCCCGCTCCAGCCGTCAAGGAGGATGGCATCATGTGCAAGCTGAGAAGACAGGCTCCGTGGCTGCTGCCGGCGTGCGTGGCGATGCTGGCCCTCGCCGTCCCTCCGGCCCATGCCCAGGATCCGACTCCGCCGGCGCAGCAGAGCCTGCCCGGACTGCTGGCAGACTGTGGCTCTCGCCACGCCACCTGCGGGGATGCTGCTGCCCGGGTTATACCCCGCCGATGCTCGGGGATGTTGGTCCCAAGGGAGGCGGCGTGTCGGCGGAAGGCTTCAAGGTCGGCGAGAACGAAAGCCCGCGGCCCCTGGACCGGCTGTTCACCACCTTCAATTACTACAACAATGTACGCAAAGACGCCTTCCGCCAGGCCAGCTTCGGACAGGCCGACGTCTACCGGGAGCTGTTCGGCCTGGAAAAGACGTCCTGGACGGTGACGTTTCCCTGGGCCTGCGTGCCCCGCTGCTGACCACGGTGGTCCGCAGCAGCAGCTCCCAGACCGGCGTGACCGATACGGATTTCGGCGACCTGAACGTCATCTTGAAGTATGCCGTGCTGAATGACCACGCCAGCGGCAACCTGGTGTCCACGGGATTGGTCATCACCACCCCGACCAATCCGACCGACACGTTCCATGACGTCAAGTTGCAGCCGTTCGTGGGCTACCTGTGGAACGCCGGGGATTGGTATGTGCACGGCTTCGCCTCCGTGGCCGTGCCCACCGACTCGAACGACACCACGGTGCTGTTCAACGACCTGGGCGTGGGCTACTGGCTGTCCCGCACCGCGGATGGCGGCCGGCTGGTGACGGCGCTCATCCCGACGGCCGAGGTGCATGTGAATACGCCGTTGAATCACCGGGGCAATCCCATCGTGGACTCGGTGGACCTGACCCAGGGCGTCGTCTTCGAATTACGGCGGCGGGCGTGGCTGACGCTGGGCGTGTCCGAGAACCTGACCGGGCCGAAGACGTACGCGGTGAAGGCGATCGCACACCTGATGTGCGGTTCTGAGAGGAAACTATTCGATCCGACACGAAAGCATGCTTCATACTCATGTTACGCTCGCAGGAGCCAGTTGGAGATGCTAGAATGTCGATAAGAGAAGGAGCCACCGCTTGACTAAGGAGTGGGCTCCGCACGGGAGAGGGGCATGCGTGAAGACCTGCTCATTCAGCGATTGCGGGAGGCCATCCGGCGCCGAGGCAACCGCTCCCCAGAGGAGCGGTTCCAGGAGATGGTCCGTCGCGGAGTTATCGACGCGAAGGGCCGTGTACTGCTGCGGATCCCTCAACCGCCGAGAAAGAAGAAGACAACGACCCGTCCCTGAACTATGGATCGCTGCATTCGGCCGGTTCTCCGCCGTGGTGTTGGCGGCGCGCCCGGCCGGTGGGGGCGGCGGGCCCCCGACAACACCGCGCTTCTGGGGAGGGGTGTCACAAAACAGGTTGGAGCCCAGCGGTAACAAAGACGCCCAACAGGAGAAAATAGCCC
>JBGQLF010000860.1:0-5374 GCA_041499985.1 Gemmataceae bacterium | reverse complement strand
CTTCGTGCAGGTGATCGAGGAGAAAGTCGGGGCGTGCGACGCCTTGGTAGCGGTTATCGGCAAGCAGTGGGTCTCCGTGCTTGACGAAGCGGGAAAGCGCCGCCTGGACGATCCCCACGATTTCGTGCGGCTGGAAATCAGCGCGGCCCTGGCGCGCAATGTCCGCGTAATTCCCGTCCTGGTGGGGGGCGCCCACATGCCGCGCCTTGAAGAGTTGCCGGAGGCTCTGGCCGGGCTTTTGCGCCGCAACGCCATCGAGCTGAGCGATACTGCCTTCCAGCAACTGCTTCCGCGGTTGATTCAGGCGGTGGAAGCCGCCAGCGCCGCGGCGCATCCGGGAGGCGTCCCGGAATCGGCGGCGCCCCGTCCGGTCCCCGTGGTGACGCCTGCCGCGAAACGATCCTTGTTGGTCTATTATGCCGGCGCCGCGGCCGCCGCCGCAGCTCTCGCGGGGTGGCTTCTGTGGCCCTCACACGCGGTGAACCAGCCGCCAGTTGCGCCAGTGGTCTCTGTTGGTAACCCGCCGCGCAAACGGGTTCCTCGAGACGAGTGCCTGGAGGGTTACGTCTGGCGGGAGGCCGTGCCGCACGATCATGTCTGCGTAACGCCGCAAACCCGCCGCCAAGCGGCTATCGATAACCGCGCGGCGGCCAGTCGCGTTAACCCGACGGATCGCACCTACGGGGAAGACACCTGCGCCCAAGGATATGTCTGGCGGGAAGCGGTCCCCGGCGATCGTGTGTGTGTCGTTCCCGAAATCCGGCGGCAGGCGGCCGCCGACAACCAGGCCGCGGCCGGCCGGCGCGTTACGCCGTAGAAAGCGGAAGCGGCTACCTGCAAGGGATCACATTACCCGAAGCGTCTTTGCAGGTGCCGGTATGTTGCACACCGGACCCCCTGGTCACGGTGGTAGAACCCTGATACGAGTTGCCGTTGGCACCCGTGGCCTCAGTGTTGCGCGTCGCGGTTCCGTTTCCCGGCTGGGTACGCGAGGAGCTGCCCGTGCTTTGCAATGACCCACCCTGAGCGGATTGTGCGGAGATAGTCCCCTGGTGGGACGCCGCGCCGTTGCTGGAAACTGAGGTGGTGCTACTGCGCCGTTCGGTCCCGCCGTTCGGTCCCCGGGCTCTTCCCACCGTAGTCCTGGTGGCATTCCCTTGCCCGTCCGTGGTGAGCACATGGCCCCTGGCTCCCACTCCACCTTCCGGCCCCTTGGCAGCGGTGCCTACGGCTGTAGTGACACCTCCATTGGCGTTGCGTCTGGCGATTCGCCCACGCAGGAGGCCCCTCGCATCCGCCTGGACTGTGACCAAGCCACACAGCAGTGCACTCGACAGGATCAGTTTTACGTTCCTGAGCATTGTCTTCCTCTTTCCGATGTCGCCCCTGGCAACTTCGGCCACTATCATGTGCAATTTCGTTTCCGAAGACTCAACTTGTTGTTTCTTCTCGAATTAATGGGCCAATCGCGGTAACAACCCTTGGCTGAAAAGCACCACCCAGGAACAATTTCAACCGGTTTCTGCCTTTATGTAGGACGGACGTACACGCTCGCCAAGGGCCGCGTTGGTACCCGGCGGTACCTGCAGTTCACTGAGGTTAACTACTTCTTGGCGCAAAAAGCATTTTCGCGAAACATGTTCTCTGGGCGGGGACGAACGCCGGTCAGGCAAAGGTGAAAGGCCCACCGGGTGAACCGGTAGGCTGTGAATTGGTTGTCAGCGAGCCGCTAGTCGGGGATAGGAGTGGTTGCTTTGGCCTGACGGGTGATTGCACGCCCCAAGTTGATGAGATTGTCGCCGATCACGCCGAGTCCTACCCACCGTTGCATGCCACGCTCACCCTTGTCCCGGCAGCGGTTGAGCCCGTGGCGACGCTTCACCACACTGATGCGCCCTTCGCAGCCGGTCCGCCATTTCTGGCCCTTGCGGAACCAGGGTCTCTTTTGTTCCCGCTTTCGTTCGGCGCTCTTGGTGTTGCGATTGGGAACGCAGACGCGTTTGACTCCCTTTTCGTGCGCCGCCTTTTCATTGCTGGCGGAGTAGAAGGCCGCGTCGGCCGCGACCAGGCGCGGGACACGTCCCAGTTGCTCCTTGTGCGACTCGATTGCCGGAATCAACAGCGCCGAGTCGTAGGGCCGCTTCTCGTACACCACATAACAAGTGATTATCTGGTTCTCCGCTTCCTGGATCTTTACCATCTTGCCGAACTCAGTGGGCTTGCTCGCCTTGCCCTTGCGAATGACTTCGGTGCTCGGCTCGAAGATGCTGACCAGTTTCTCGGACACGTGCGTATTACCCCCGAAGATTCGGGCACGGGCTTGCTGTATCACCTGCTTGACTCTCGGCGCCATCGTATCCAACTCTTTGCGCAGGCCTTGGAGGGCGGCTTGTTGGAACACGTCGCAAGATGTTTTCACGCCCGTTTCGATCTCCCGCGAGAAGCGCTTCGCCTGTCCCACCACCCGCGAGGTCGCGGCTAAAAGCTTGCGGTAGCCTTGTTGTAGCTTTTCCTTGCCCGCGCCGCCTTTGCTGCGAGCGGCCCGCCCAATCTCCAGAATCCGATACTTTACGCTCCGACTGCGGTCCCGCAGCTTAGCCCCGGCGTCCCCAGCGATGGCGCCAATCCGCTTCATCGCACGCGTCAGAACGCGCACTCCATCGCCCAGTAAACTGCTGTCAGTCGGATAGTGGATGTTGGTTTCGACGACGGTCGTATCGACACGCATCTTGCGCCCCTCCACGACCTTCTTCTCTTGCGCGATCGCTACCACCCGTTTGTGGAGGTTCGCGATGACTTCCGGCCCCAGAGTAAGAGCCCATTTGTTCATGACAGTGTCGTCGGGGACCTTCCCGCCCCCCACCCGCGTGAAAGAACGGTAGACCAAATTGGCGCGCACCTCGCGCTCCACCTCTTCATAACTCCAGTTGCGGATGTGCTTGAGCAAGAGCAAGCGCAGAACCACTTCGGCCGGAGTGCCCGGCCGGCCACAGGTACGGCTCTTCGGGCGGCGCTTGGCCAACGCTTCGTACACGGTGGAGAGCAGTTGATCATCGTCCAGCACTTCGTCGGCGGGCCGCATCCAGTCCTCCCACAAGTCGGTGACTTCCTCAGCAATGAGGCCTTCGCCGAAGCTGAGTTGGGTTCGGCGGGCCTCAATCACGGGGCACGCTCCTGGTTTTCCGAACGGAGGAATCGGGGCGCAACAGGACGTGATTCAACTCGCAAACGGCCTCGATGGTCTCTTTCAACTTCTGGTAATTGCTGACCCACTGGCGCACTTGAGGCACCTGTTCGCTATGGATGCTGAACTGCCGGGTGCGTCCGCCGGGATAGCTGATGGTCAGGACTGTTTGAGGATGTCCATCACCGCGAGCGCACTTGGGGCAGCCGGTGGTGTGACGAGTCATGCGCTCGATAAGGGAGCCGCGCAGGACTTCGCTCGTGGAGGGTAGGCGTTTGAGGAGCCGCTCACGAGCTTGAATGACCTGGCTATGTGTCATCTGTATAGATGATACATTATCCTCAGAGGAAGTCAACACATTTCCTTGGAAAATATTTTGGAGCCGGGCTTAGGCTGGCGATCTGCGGATGGACGCGTGTACGACCTTACAGCTTCCGTCGCCCGCCACTGCGCAGAAGAAGGGACTTAGGCTCTCCTTTTTGCGCCAAGAAGTAACTAGCCCTAGGCTAGCAGCGTGGGTCAGTTGGCGGCGGCGACACTCATGAATCCAGCGCGGAGCCTTACGCGATCGATGACGACGCCTCGCAGGTAGACCTGCGAGATTTCTCTGGAGTTGGCGATGTCGTCCAAGGGATTGGCATCGAGCACCACGAAATCGGCGCTCTTGCCGGCGGCCACCATGCCGAGATCGTCCAGGCCGAGAATCTCCGCGGTCGTGCGAGTGGCCGCAACGATCACCTGAGCCGGGGTCATCCCGGCCGCCACGAGGTTCTCCAGCTCCGTGTGCATCGTCCAGCCGAGAAATTGATCGCCCTGCTGGCCGCCGCCGTCGGTGCCAACGCCGATTTTGACGCCAGCGGCGGTCAGCTTCGCGACGCCGCGGGCAAGCCGTTCCCAACCGACGGTGGAGCGCGCGAGTTGCGCGGGATCTCTCTGGGGAAATCGCTGCTGCAAGCGCGCGATCTGCTCGGGCCTTACGGTTTCGGCGATGAGGGGATGCACAGGATTCAACCAAGGGGCGTAAACCGCGCGGCGGGGCCCGCCAAGGGCCGAGAGGACCACGGTATTCGGATGCTGTTTGAACAGCTCCACGAGCTCGTCGTCCACCTCGCTGATCATGTGCGCGAAGACGTCGATTCCGGCACGCAGCAGATCCTTCGCCTGTGCCAGCTCGGTGGCGTGCACGGCCACCCGCAGGTTGTTCCGGTGGGCCTCGTCGATAATGGCGCGATACAACTCGGGGCTCAAAGGCTTGATGGCGCCGCCGCGATCGTCGACCCAAGTCTTGATCAATTTCACCTTCCGGGGGACCAACTCCTGGACGGACGCGCGCGCCCCGGCCACGGTGGTCACCGGGAAGGCGGCCTGGCGCATGTTGTCGGGAGCGATCTCTGTAAGCGGAGCCAAGCCTCGCCCAGCGGTGAGAAATCGCGCCGCATCCGGATACTTGCCGGCCAGAATTTCGTCGCGAAGCTGGAACGGCATCTCACCGAAATCGGTCCCCATCGACTGGCTGGCCGCGACTCCGAAATAGGCAAAGCGCCGCATGTGGTCCAGGATATTTTCGCGCGTGTAGTTCTGCGCTCCGCTGGTCAGGTTTCGCATGTAGCCGATGTGGGAATGCCCGTCGATGAGGGCGGGGATCACCGTCTTACCGGTCAGATCGACGCGTGCGGCGCCGGCGGGCGCCTGGATCTCCCCCTTCCGTCCGACGCGCGTAAACCGGCCGTTCTCGACCAGAAACGCCGCGTTTTCGATGGGAGCACGGCCATCGCCGGCGATGAGGCGAGCGCCCTCAAACAGCGTGGCGCGAGGGGCGGCCTCGGGTTGCGCAGCCCCAGGCATGGCCGCGACGGCCAGACCGATCAAAACAAGCCATTGCAGATAGCGCATGTTACTTACTGCAACCCTTTTTGGTTTCCTCAAATCCGTCGAACAAGCGTGCGGCATGGTCACCTGCCAGCGTATCCAGCCGGTGTGGCTGGCCCTCCTCGACCGTATAACGGGCGACCGTCCCTTTAGAGCGCAGGATTTCCGCTTCCTTCTTCATCTCCGGGTGCCACATGTATGGGTCATGCTCGCCGACATACATGAAGACGCACATCTTCGAAATAGCCTGAAGTCTGGCCATGCTGGGCTCCCACATATAACCAGGGAAGGCGGTCACGGACAAAAAGTACTGAGGGTTCG
>JBGQLF010000859.1:0-5383 GCA_041499985.1 Gemmataceae bacterium | reverse complement strand
TTGACGTAGGAGCGGATGACCTCATCGGTGGACTCGGTCCACTGGAGCGCCACCTCGATCTTGTCGCCGTTCTGGCGCGCCACCACAAACGGCGCCTCGGTCACCGCCGGTTTCTGACCCTCGACGACCAGACGGCTGAGGAACTCGGGAATCCCGCCGCTGTGCGTCAAGTCGTGCGTTTCCTTGGTGATGTCGTTCTTGAAGGTGATCTTCAGTCCACTATGAATATAGGACATGTCCTCCAGGTGTGCCCTGATCTGAGTCGGATCAAATTGCGTCGTCTTGAAAATGGTCTCGTCCGGTTCGAAGTAAATCGTCGTGCCGTGGCCGCGGAATGGCCCCAGTTTCTCCAGCTCACCCGCCGGTTTGCCTCGCCGGAACGTCTGCTGCCACTCGAAACCGTCCCGCCGGATAGTGGCAACCAGCTTCTTGGACAGCGCATTGACCACGGACGAGCCGACGCCGTGCAAGCCGCCTGCATGGATGTAGTTGCCGCCCTCGCCAAACTTGGCCCCCGAGTGGAGCGTCGTCAGAATCAGCTCCAGCGCGGGTCGTTTGTGCTTGGGATGCATGTCGACGGGGATGCCTCGGCCATTGTCGATCACCGTGACGGCGTCGCCGTCCTTGTGCAAACTGACCGCGAGGGCGTCGGCGTAGCCATTGAGGTATTCGTCCACGGCATTGTCGATGATCTCCCAGACGAGATGGTGCAGCCCTTTGCCATCGACGCCACCGATGTACATCGATGGCCGCTTGCGAACGGGCTCCAAGCCCTCAAGGACAGTGATATCTTTCGCGCTATAGGTCGCTTGGCTCATGCCTACTTTTTCCGTTTTCCTCGGGCAACAGTGATTCCAGCCCAGTGGCCTGCGGACCGTATTGTAGCAAACGAGATGAAGTAGACCCAGGCCAGTTCTGGAACAAGGTATCGCTGCAAGTTCAATTAGATAAAAGACTTATGGACGTAGCCAAGTGAACTTCCCCAGATCAACTGTTCAAAAATTCACATCATTCAGCCTCCCAAGCCCTGGCTCAGTATCATACAACGTGAAAGGCCGGTTAGTGGCTGTGATCAGAATCATGGACTCGCAAGAACAGGAACCGCCACAGTGAAAGCACTTGTCAAACGCCATGCTGAACCGGGGCTGTGGCTGGAGGAAGTGCCGCAGCCGGAGATCGGCATCAACGATGTCCTGATCCAGGTCGATCGCACCGGCGTCTGTGGCACGGATTTGCACATCTACAAATGGGACGACTGGGCGCGCAAGACCATCCCCGTGCCGCTGGTCGTCGGACATGAGTTTGTCGGCGAAATCGTGGCCGTGGGATCCAATGTGGTCGATTTCCATCCGGGCGAATTGGTCAGTGGTGAGGGTCACGTGGTCTGTGGCCGATGCCGCAACTGTCTCGCAGGCCGCCGCCACTTGTGTGCCCACACCAAGGGGATCGGCGTCAACCGGCCCGGCGCCTTTGCCGAGTACTTGGCGCTGCCGATGACCAACGTCTGGCACCATGATCCCGCCATCGATCGCGATGTCGCGGCCATCTTCGACCCGTTCGGCAATGCCGTGCACACCGCCCTCTCGTTTCCCGTGCTGGGCGAAGATGTGTTGATCACAGGAGCGGGGCCGATCGGTGTCATGGCGGCCGCCGTGGTGCGCCATGCTGGTGCGCGGCATGTCGTCGTCACCGATGTCAATCCGTATCGCCTCAATCTGGCCAAGAGGATGGGGGCCACCCTGGCGCTGGATGTGCGCCGGGAAGGCGTCGCCGAGGCCCAGAAGCAGCTCGGCATGAAGGAAGGCTTTGACGTCGGTCTGGAGATGTCCGGCAACCCGGCCGCCTTCCGAGAGATGCTCGCCAACCTGTCTCATGGCGGCAAGATTGCCCTGCTCGGCATCCCGGAAAAGGAGATGGCGATCGACTGGAACCTGGTCATCTTCAACATGCTCACGCTCAAGGGCATTTACGGGCGCGAAATGTACGAAACCTGGTACATGATGACCGTCATGCTCCAGAGTGGCTTGGATATCCGCCCCGTGATCACCCATCGCTACCACTACACCGAGTTCCCCAAGGCCTTTGAGCAGATGCTGTCGGGGCAGTCGGGAAAGGTGATCCTGAAATGGTCCGACCGCGACTGAACGCATAAGGCAAAGCGTGCTTCTGGCTCACTTCACCAGAGTCAGGACCACCGCCCGCACATCCATCACTTGTTTGCCCGGAACTTCGAGGGCGCGTAGAGTCAGGACGCCGCGACCTCGAGACAGCGTGATCTCCCCAAGACGCAGCGGCCGAAAATCCTTCACGAAGGATTCGCCGGCGCGCGGGACGCGGTCATTTTCGGCGCCTCGCAGCGGCGGATCGTGGGCGGGCGTCACTTTGCCAGGTAACCGACTGTCGCGGAAGCTCAGCTCGATTGTCGCGCCTACATTCTCCTTGGTACATGTGTAGTAGACGTCGACCTCGTAGCGTCCGCTGTTGGCGACGTTGATGTCCCAGGTGATCCGATCTTCGGAACTGGTCCAGTTGGTGAAGAACGAACAGTTCGGCGCGCGGGCACTGCGTTGTATCTTGCCGTGGGGAACGCCATCCCGCGCGGGCAATTGCGTGATCGGGAATTCACGATAGCCAACAGGAAACGGACGGTTGTCGATCTTCAAGTTGGGCAGCAGTTCCTTCTTCCACTCCGCGACCGCCTGCGAAAGCCTCGCAGTAACTTCGGACTGCTGCTTCGCGGTATCACGGGTCTGGCCCGGATCGGCCGACATGTCGTAAAGCTTGCCGGTGTCGTCGAGCCGATACTGCTGCGTGCGCACGCTTACCCGGCCGTTCCAGTGCGAGAAGATCATCCGGTCCGGCCAGTCGGCACCCTTGCCGAGCAACAACGGTGCCACGCTGCGTCCATCCAGCGGCTTCGTGCTGACGACTGCAACGCCCGCCAGCCCGGCCAGTGTCGGCAGTAGATCGATCGCGGCGGCAATCTGCGTGACCCTCGTTCCCGGCTTGATGTGCCCGGGCCAACGCATCAGTAGCGGCGAACGCACGCCCCCTTCATCAGTCGACCCCTTGCGCCCCTTCATGCCGCCGTTCCAACGCCAACTGTTGGGACCGTTGTCGCTGAAGTAGAGAACGATGGTCTGATCCGCCAATTTGAGTTCGCCGAGTTTCGCGAGCACGCGGCCAACGTTCCAATCGATGTTCTCACACATGGCCAGGGCAGCGCGCGTCATCGCCAGATCCTCTTGCTGCGCTCCCTGATGGCGCAGCTTGATCTCCGCGTTCTTGAACTTCGCGTAAAATCGATCCGGAACCTGCATCGGCGAGTGGGGCGTGTTATATGGCAAGTAACAAAGGAAAGGTCGACTGCGATGGTTTTCCATGAAGGTCAGGGCATGGTCGGTCAGGTCGTCGATGAGATAGCCGTTGCCATGCACCAGCTGGCCGTTGTGATCCAGCGGCGGACTGAAATAGTCGCCCCAATGGCCGGAGCAGAAGCCATAGTATTCGTCGAACCCACGCCCATTGGGGTGATACGGATACTGAGTGCCGTTGTGCCATTTGCCAAAGGCACCGGTCGCATAGCCGGCGGCCTTGAAGGTCTCGGCGATGGTCTTTTCGTCGAGATTCAACCGTTCGCCCCCCGTGCTAACGTTCCAGACCCCGCCGCGCGGATGATAGCGCCCGGTGAGGAACTCGGCCCGGGTGGGCGAACAGACCGGGCAGACGAAGAAGCGGTCGAACAAGGCGCCGTCGCGGGCCAGCGAATCAATGTGCGGGGTGCTGAGGTTGGTATTGCCGTGGACGCTCAGATCGCCCCAGCCCTGGTCATCGGCGAGGATGACAACGATGTTCGGCCGCTGATCCGCGCGCAGTTCGGCGGCGTGCGTGTGAGCCAAAGTGAGCAGCCCAACGAGGACGACGGTGAAGTGTTTCATGGGAGGCGTGGACCTGGAAGGAGAGTTCAGAACCGCTGCGGACAATCTACTCGCCGCGGTCGAAGAAGTCACGCCCGTTTAGCCGCGAGCTTCGGGCGAGCGCGGGGTTCGCGCTCGCCCGAGGCTCGCGGCTAAACGATTGGCATCGCGAAATCGTTCTGACGTGAACAAACCAATGGGATGCCGCGTCTGTCCGTGGGTCGCCAGATCGGCCAGGATCTCGCCAACGACACTGGCGAATTTGTATCCGTGACCGGAGAAACCAGCGGCCACGGCGACCTGCGGGTGGCGCGGATGCACGGCAATCACGAAGTGCTCGTCCGGCGTATTCGTGTACATGCACGTCTTGGCGAAGAGATAGGTCCCGTTCAGAGCGGGGATGCGCTCTGCCACGGCGCTGCGCATACGGGCCACCTCTTCCGGATGGACCTGGCGGTCAATCGACTCGGGCGTGCAGGCGCTGGGTACCCCGTGCAGGCGGAAGAACGAGACCTTGGCACCTCCGCGTGGCCCCTCGTGGGCGGGGAAACCGTAGAATAGGAGACCCTCCTCGGTCTGCCAGATGTAGATCGGGAAACGGTCAGGAAGGAACGGCTCGACGCCGCCGACCGGATCAAACCAGTACATCACCTGCCGCTCGACCGCCAGCGGCAGCCCCAGCTCGGCGAGGATCTGGGGGGCCCAGGCGCCGGGCGCAAGCACGAGCTGCTCGGCCGTGTAAGTACCCTTGGCGGTGGTCAAGCGCACGCCGCTGCCGGCGGGGAAGGCTTCCCAGGACAAAACCGGTTCTTCAAAGTGCAATACGGCGCCCAGCTGAGCCGCCCGGTCGAGATGAGCTTGTACACTGTGCTCCGGACGGACGAAGCCGGCCTTCTTCTCGTAGAGTGCCACGATCCCCGGCTCCGGACGAAAGGGCGGAAACCGCCGCCGGATCTCTGCGGCATCGAGGATCTCATGCGCGAGGCCGTGTTCCCGCGCGCTCCGGATGCTGCCGGCAACCACGGTGCTCTCGGGTGTCCCGATCATTAGTCCACCTGTCTGGGTCAACAGCTCCCGGCCAGTTTCGCGCTCCAGTTGCTCCCAGAGTTCGTAGGCACGCAGCAGCAGGGGGACATAGGCAGGGTCCTCGAAATAGGCCTGCCGGATGACGCGCGATTGGCCGTGACTCGACCCTTTGTCGTGAGCGGCACTATGACGCTCCAGGCCCAGGACACGCCGACCACGTACCGCCAGCTGATAGGCGGCGGCGCTGCCCATCCCACCGAGGCCGAGAACAATGACGTCGAAGGAACTTGCGCTCATCAATCGCTTGACACAGGGTGCTGTTCGGATCGTAGCCACAAGCGTCCTCTGTTACCGGACATAACCTTTTGCACAACAATTGGCCACGAGGTTTTGCACAAGCGCTATTGTACATAGGAATTGGCAATGAGGTCTTGCACAGG
>JBGQLF010000858.1:0-5387 GCA_041499985.1 Gemmataceae bacterium | reverse complement strand
GGAAAGGGAGGCCCCACGGCGGACGGCGCGACCGACGTCGTGCCGTGGGCGGCGGAAGCCCTCGGCTATCTCGAACGTCGCCGCGCTGGCGGAGCAAGCACTGATTGCGCTCTACCGGAGCTATTTGCGGCGCTGCAAGCGCATGGAGCCGACCTGTCCCTGCCGGCTTTTCACGACGGCCTACGGCGCTTGCAAGATCGGCGGGCGTTGCGGCTGCTGCCGTTTGCGGGGCCGCCGAGCGAACTTCCCGAGCCGGAGTACGCTCTACTAGAGGGGACCGTGTTGTTGTACTATGTGGCAAGGTAACCCAAGGAGAACTTGCGAATGTATCCGACTCTGACCTCCCGTGGCGATATCGTGAAAATGCTGGATGAGATGACCGAGGCCCGCCGCCAGATCCTGGAGCGTTGTGGCCGACTGAGCCCGGCGCAACTCCAGGATCCGGTCTATCCAGGCACGTGGTCTGTGCTCCAGAACCTGGCGCACCTGGCCTGGGCCGAGGCCTACATGCTGGCGTGGATCCAGAAGCGGCCGGGTGTGCTCGCGCGCGAAGAGTGGCCGCCGGAGCTCCCAGCCGAGCTGGGAGCCATCCGCACCGCCCTGGATGAGGCCCATGCCACCAGCATCGCCTTTTTGAAGTCCCATCCCGAGACAGTACTTCAGGAACGCTGCCAGTACAGCCGCCAGGGGGAGCAAACGGTGGGCGGCGTCTTTTTCCATCTGATCGAGCACGAGATTCACCATCGGGCGTTTCTAGTGCACAAATTGGCCAAGCTGCAAGGCTGAGCGCAGCACGGATCGGCGGGAACCTCTGGATCCACCGCCGAATGGAGCCCAGGCAGCGTTTTGCAGTCTGCGGGTTGGAGAGCACCTCCGACCCGTCCAGGGCAAGGCCTTCGTCGAAAGCGGAGTGCCGGATCAGCCAGCGCTACGATTTTTCTCGGCAGACGAGTTCTGGCCAAACCGATGCCCCACGACTGATCCGATGGCCCCGATGACAAGACCTACCACCGCTCCCCCGAGGGGCAACAGAGTAAACATAACTGCGAAGTATGCGAACTCCGGGGGTTTTCCTCCAGGGATGGGGATGGCGGGTGTAGCATAGGCCGCTACTCCACATGCCGCAAACAGACCGAGGACGGCAAACAGCAGCGCCGAGACCATAATTGCAACCGTGTACTTCATGGTAACCGCCTTTCGTTCTTCGATGGGGACGAGCCTTTCCTCTTCCTTGATGCCCATCCTCGGCAGTCTGTTCTGTGGGAATGACCGAGATTGTAGTGTATCGAGATCCGGTTGCAAGCAGATTCCTTGCGGGTTTGGGCTGCGGGCGAGGAGCCAGACCGCCGACGAGATAGCGATCCCGCAATCCGCGTCCAGGCATGTGATCATGACTGTGCTTCTCGCAGGCGACCAGCCTCCTCCCGAATAACATCGAGCCGCCGCATCCTTTCCTCCCATTCCTCCCGCACGGTACGACGCTCCGCCTCAACTTCTTCCACCTTGCGGGCCTGGATGCCGGCCTTGCGGCGTCGCTCCTGGATTACTTGCATCATCTGCCAGAACGGGTCGTCACTGGGCAGCTCCGGCAGCGGCACGACGATGACCTGGACACGGCCCGCAGGTAGTGACAGCTTCTGGTCCAGTTCCAGCGTGCCGTCTGCTTTCAGGGTTCCCTCGACCACGATTTCGGTGACACTCATCGGCTTGCTCCCGTCGGTTGGGCCATGTCCTCATTCTACCCGAACAGCCCGCCGCCCTCGTCGGCCTTTTTTCGTGTCTTTCGTGTGTTTCAGGGCTTACTCATCCCGACAAAGCTGCCGTCATTCTCGCGTGCCAGGGCCCAGAGAAAGGCACCGACATCGGGACTTTCGTAGAAGAAGCCAATGGTGTTGATGCGGACGCGGGGCCGGCTGGGGGCCTCGCGGTTCCACGTACTTTTGAGCATATTGCGGATGTATTTGGCGAGGATTTCGGATCGCTTGATCTCCTCGAGCGTGCGCGCCGCCTCGGCCGAGAGGCCCTGGCCGATGTTTGGCAGTCCATCGGAAAGGAGATAAATGGTGTCCAGGCCTCGGCCCCGGAAGCGGAAGGCCGTCTCGAGCGCGGCATACATGTTCGTGTTGCCCTTCGGCTGAATCGCGGCCAGCGTCCGCTCGACGCGATCGGCGCTCGTCTTGGCATCGAAGTCGAGCCACGCGTCGTCGGTGCCCAACAGGTAGGACGCCCGATCCGAAAACAGACAGACCTGGAATTTCTCCAACTCGGGTAGACTGCGTAGGATCTTAACCAGCGTCTCGCGCACACCGGACCACTTGCTGGCATCGGGCGTGCGTTCGTCCACCAGATCCATGCTGCCCGACATATCCACGAGGAAGACGACGCGCCGTCCGGTCAGCACCATCCCTGCGAAGCGATTCTCGGCGGCCGCCCGGATCCGCTCGGCCTGGTCCACGAGCGTCTTCCTCTCCTCCTGGAGCGTGACAATCCGCTGGCCGGCATCGGTCAGCTCCTTCTTGCGCGTGGTGCTTTCGGTCTCGAGCGCCTGCACGCGAGCCTCGGCCGCACTGGCCTGGGACTGGAACTGCTTGATTCGGCTTTCCGTGTCGAGCAGCCGGTCCGCGAGTTCGTCCGCCCGTCGGGCGGTCTCCTTGGCCAACGCCTCCTTGTTGCGCAGCAGACTTTCCAAAGCCAGCAACTGTTGGCCTGCCTCTGCTTTGGCCTTGTTCGAGTCGCTCTGTTCGCGCAGTAGTTTGGTCAGGCGATCGGCGTCCGCCGCCTGCTGGGCCTTGAGCGTCGTGATCTCCTTGCCTAGGCCCTCCCTCTGAGCCTGGGCCGCCGTCAGCTCGCGACGGACTTGATCGCGCTCTCTAGTGACCGTGGCGGCCTGCTCCGCCATTCGCTCCGCCTCCGCGCGCACACTGGCAAGCACCTGGGCCGTGTCACTCGCCTGGCGTTCCGTGGCCAGCAAGCGAGATTGCGTCTGCTGGGCTTGGAGCTTGGTATCCGCGAGATCGGCCCGGGTCTGCGCCAACAGCTTCTCGGCTTCTCCGGCCGCGTCGGCACGCTGCTTGGCCTCGCGCAGGTTCAACAACCAGAGCAAGATCACGCACCCCAGCGCACAACAGAGGACGTCCACCATGGACAGGTTGAAAATCGATGGGATGCGATGGCGGATTGGCATAACCAAGCTTTCAATTCATTTCAGTGTTTATGCAGTCGTTCCCAGCTTACCATTGTCCGCGGCTTGTCCCAGAAAACGGACCAGCGGCCCATCAGGCCCCAGGCGGATCCAATCGCCCGGGTGCAGCTGGACCTGCTGGTGCACCGGGCGGTCGTTGACTAGTGTGCCCGTGCGGCTCCGATCCTTGAGCAGATACGTGCGATGATCGAAGACGATCTCGCAATGCCGCGGGGCCACGTCCGGGTGCAGGGCGCCGTCGAACATCAGGTCGCAGCCGGGCTGCCGGCCTAGCGTGAACACCAGGCCAGTCAAGAGGTAGTCCTTGCCGCGAAAATGCAGCCGAGCTGGGCCCACTTCCGCGCGCTGGGGCGGCAGCAGCGGCGCTACCGTGTCCAGATGTCCCCGAGGCAGGTCGCCGCGCAGAAAACAGGACGCGAGGGCCTGAGCCGCACGCGCTACGGCATCGGACGGGAGAACGAGAACGGCTCCCGACTCCCCGGCCTGCGCTAGCAGCAGATTCTCGCCGAAATCCTCGGTTGGCTCCTTGGGTAGGGACGACGCCGGGCGCGGCGCTTCCTGCTGCAAAGCGGTGACCAGGCCGGGTAGCCGTCCCGCAGCCTCGGTCAAGAGCACGGTTGCGGAAGCCTCAGGGCACGTGCTCATGCCCAGTAGCGAGCGGACGCTGTAGACCACCTGGTTCGCCAGGCGGGCACAGAATGCGACCAGGTCCTCGGATCGCAACATCAAGTTTTGATACCACTGGGTGCCTTGGATCGCGAATTCGATGAGCCGTCCCTGCCGGCATGCCTCCATGGCCGGATCGAGCTGCTCGTAGAGCGACTGCTCGGCCGTCGCCGATTCGCGCGGGTCGCGGCGCGTGTGGCGGACACAGCGGTCGGACACAGCATCGAGCAGGCGTCCCTTCCAGATGCGCAAACTCAGCTGAGGGAAAACTTGGGTCGTGAGCACGCGGGCTTGCTCGGCCGCCACCGCGACCACGGTCAGCGTCAAGGCATGGTCATCGCAATCCACGACCACGGTCGGCCGAGCCTCCGGCTGGTCCGCACATGCGGCCAGCGCGGCCGCCAGCGGCGCCGTCACCGAGCCAACGATCGGCAAATTGGCTCTCGTCGCCAGCGGCAATAGCAGCCCCACCTGGTTGCGCGTCAGGTACGGCGGCAACGCCAGGACGACTCCCTTGGCCGGCGCGCAGGAGACCTGGAGGCGTTCCAACACCAGAGTCACGGCTTTGGCAGCGTCGACACGGTGACGGCCAGCGCTCCACTCGCGGCGTTCGCCGAGAGAGGCGAGGAAATCGACACAGGCCAGGTGCGGCAAGCGGCGGCAGAGGCTCACTCCGGCACGGCCGACCTGGGGATGCCGTCCTTCCAGGCTCAGGGCCACAGGCAAATCGCTCTGGGCATCGTCCAGCAGCAGCAAGCGCGGGAGGACCTCCGCTTCGCCAGCCACGGCTCGGGCCCGCGTTGCGTTGAGATCGAGGCCAACCAATGTCATGGGTGTGCCCTCGGTCTAGAGACGGGGTCCAAGGGGAACGGGGTAATCCGCCACTTCGTCCGCGGGCTCCGGATCGTACAGTCGTAGAGTGAGATGTTCCAGGCAATACTGCTGGCAGTCGATGACGAGGGACTCTTCCTCACGCTGCACCGAGTGAATCAGGAACATGAGCGGCAGACTCAGGGCCAGCGCGATCAGCGTGCAATCAAAGGCAGTGTTCAAGTGCTGCGTGGCCTGCTGGAGGAAGACGGCGATCGTCTTGTCCACCTGGCCGGCCATGGTCAGGCTCATGGCCAAGCCGCGGACGGTGCCCAGGAAGCCGAGCGCGGGAATTGCCCAGGCCAGGTAATGGATGGTCGCCATGCTGGTGACCAGCCGGCCCAGATCGATTTCGGCCTGCGTTCGCACCGTTTCGCTGACATCCTGACTGGAACGGCTGACGGCATACTTGCCCAGGGCGAGGCGGATGAGGTTGGCGAGGATGTACGGCCCCCCCCGCGCGGCGATTTGCTCCACCTTGCGCTGGAGTGGCCGGGCGTCCTCCGGCAAGATGCGAACACCCTCCTCGGTAGACAACAACTCCAGACCAAAGGCCCGGCGCTGCCGGCGCAGCTCCAGATACCGACTCAACAAAATGAAGCTGGCCCAAGTGAAACAACAGTAGGACGCGATCTGCTCCGGACCGAGG
>JBGQLF010000857.1:0-5403 GCA_041499985.1 Gemmataceae bacterium | reverse complement strand
CTCCTTCACGGACCCGAACCTGCCGGCGGGCTTCGCGCCTTTCGCCATCAAGAACCTCAACGGCACCCTCTTCGTTACCTACGCCCTTCAGAACGAGGCGAAGCACGACGACGTCGCGGGTGTGGGCAACGGCTTCATCGACGAGTTCGACACCAACGGCGATCTGATCGAGCGGTTCGCCAGCCAGGGCACGCTCAATTCGCCACACGGATTGGCGGTGGCCCCCGCCGATTTCGGCCATTTCAGCAATGCGCTGCTCGTGGGCAACTTCGGGGATGGCCGGATCAACGCCTTCGACCTGCACACCGGGAAGTTCCTGGGCCAACTCGCCGACGCGGGCGGCCATCCGATCGCCAACCCCGGCATCTGGGCGATGACGTTCGGCAACGGGGCCGGGGGCACGCACACGAACACGCTCTACTTCGCCGCCGGGATCAACCATGAACAGGACGGCCTCCTCGGTTCGATCACCCTGGCCAACGCGGGAACCCGCGGTGGCAACCCCGATCGAGACCGAGGCCATGCTTCCCATTCGGCAGAAGCCCTGGACCTGGTCTTCGCCTTGGTGGGCCAATCAGCAGAGCAAAAGAAACGATGAACGAGGAAGGAGGAACGATGAATGCCGGGTTCTGATTCATCGTTCCTCCTTCCTCGTTGCTGCTGAGGCCAGACTGGGGCCGTCAGAATCGGTCCGTCCCCCGGCCGGTACTGACGGCCTTGGCACGCGCCGGCTGTTGGGTCAGGGCATCGTCCCGGGGGCGGGCGGCAAGGCGGAGGCGGGGTCGATGTAGATGCGCTGGATGTGGGTCGGGTGCAGATGGTCGAACCCTTTGTCCGTGGTCAACAGGGTTAGCCCCTGCGCTTTCGCTGCCGCAGCGATCCAGAGGTCATTCTTGCCCATGTTGATCGCCCCTCCAGGATGCCTGAATGAAACCTCGTCGAGATCCACATAGGCATGGATCACGGCCAGATCGTTGATGTCCACCACATCAAAGTACGCCAGCAGCACTTCCAGGTCCTGAAGTTTCGCGGGGCCCCACCGGTTCTTCCGAGCAAGCGATCGTATTTCACCGTGGGAGACGATGCACACTTTCGCTCGGGGATTGAGCCGATCAAGCTGGTAGGTCACGCGGATGTATCGACCTAACCTTTTCCCCCGGAGCCACGCGAGCAAGATGTTCGTATCCAGCAAATAAGTCGGTAGGATCATTACCCCAATTCCTCGAGCATCTTCAGTAACTCCTCATCGGTTTCGTCCCCTGGCCACGTCCCAAAGGTCGCTTCGAGTCCCCAGGGCCTCGGAGTGGGTGCTTCCGGTGGCAAGTCGAATTTTGAAAGCGGCACGGGAATCCGGGTATGCGCACTCGGTTCTTCTGCCCCGGGGGCGAAGTGATCGACTTCGATCCTCACCAGCCGGCCAGACAGTTCGTAGACAGCCATGCCTTCCACGGCCAGACGTTGACCGAGGTGCTTGGCCAATTCGCTCACATCCCCCTCGACCAAGACACACCCGGCCTTGAAGCCGTCATCCAGGTGCAGCGTGAACTTGCGCGTGCTCGGGTCGATTACATCCAGACGGCCGACCACATGGGCCATCTGCCGCATGGACAAACCGCCATTCGGTAGGACACTCATCGCCACCTCCAGCTTGAGACTTGTTCTTCCTGGCCCGCTGTCCCCTATTGTCGCTTCCTCACGCCCAGCGAACAAGGCCCGATCAGGGCATGGATTTTGTCGCCGCAGCCACTACAATCGGCGCCAGTACCGAAGTCAGGGATCAGGGATCAGGTACTCAGGACTCCGTGCTGATCCCTGATCCCTGATCCTTGATTCCTGATCCCCGACTCGAGGAGCCTCCCCATGGCCGTCAAGCCGAAGGTATTCGTCACCCGTCTCATCCCCGACGCCGGCCTCAGCCGCATCAAGCAACACTGCGACGCCGAGATCTGGACCGATCCGCTACCGCCGCCGTATGCTGTGCTGCGGCAGAAAGTCGCTGGCTGCGAAGGCCTGGTGTCGCTGCTGACGGACAGGATCGACGCCGCCCTCCTGGACGCGGCCCCGCGCCTCAAAGTGGTCAGTAATTACGCCGTCGGCTTCAACAATGTCGATGTGCCGGCTGCCACCCAGCGCGGCGTCGCCATCGGCAATACGCCCGGTGTGCTCACCGACGCCACCGCCGACATGGCCTTCTGCCTGCTCATCGCGGCCGCCCGTCGAGTCGTCGAGGGTCATCAATACACCGTGTCGGGAAAGTGGAAGACGTGGGAACCGCTCGGCCATCTGGGGCAGGATCTTGCCGGCCGAACGCTCGGCATCGTTGGCATGGGCCGAATCGGCTACGCCCTGGCCAAGCGCTGTCGCGCTGGCTGGGACATGAAGGTGCTCTATTACGACGTGTATCGCAATGAGACTGCGGAGAAAGACCTGGGCGCCAAGCAAGTGGACTTCGACACGCTCCTGCGCGAAGCGGACGTGATTTCGATCCACACGGACTTGAACGACAAGACCCGACACCTGTTCAGCACAGAGCAGTTCAAGAAAATGAAGCCGACAGCGATCCTGGTGAACTCGGCCCGCGGTCCGATTGTGGACCAGAAGGCGCTGTACGCGGCACTGAAGTCCGGCACGATCTTCGCCGCCGGTCTGGATGTGACCGACCCAGAGCCACCGGCTCCCGACGATCCGCTGCTGAAGCTGCCTAACATCGTGATCGCCCCCCACATCGCCAGTGCCACTGTCGGCACCCGCAACGCCATGGCGGAGATCTGTGCCAACAACCTGATCGCTGGCGTCAGCGGGCAGAAGCTGCCGGCCTGGGTCAATCCCGAGGTCGAGGGCAAACGGCGCCAATGAGACGCCGCAGCCTTACGGCGGCGGAGGGACGGCCGGGGGCACGACTGGCGGCGGGACAACCTGGGGCAGCGCTACGGGTGCTCCAATACTTTGTCCTCGGTTCCGCAGGTTCTGGGCGTTGTTCAGTAACTGGTCTGGGCTTGGCATCAGGCGTGGTTCGAGCTTGTAGTTGAAGCGGCGCACGTCCTGAATGGGCCACGGCACCAGGTTTTCGCTGATGAAATCTAGCGGGAAATACTCATACCACGGCGACGGGATTTCCTGTTCGACTTGCAGGGTCTCGTAGCCTTCACGGATAAGCGTGAATTTGTACTTACCGTAGTAGACGTAATAGTCGTCTACCGGCGTCGCTCCGATCGGTTGGCCGTTGCGCAGCACCACCGCTCCGGGCGGATCGGACGTGATGACATAACGGCGCTCGACACAGCCGGCTAGCAGGCCGACACCCAGCGCCACGCCGACGAACCACGCAGATCGTCTCATCGGTTCCGCCTGCCTGGAAGGCGCTCAGTGACTCGGGGCCCCTAATGGGAAAGGACGGCCGCTATAGCCGATAGAGCGGTGGCGGTCAAGGGGAACCGCTCTCACGTTTCCGGGTCACAGGTTACGCAGCAGGCACGAGTACACCAGGCCACTTGGTTTACCGGTGCCGACGAACTGAGTGAACCATGCCGGAAATACGGGCAGGTGTGAAACTGGAAAAAAGAGTCGTTGCGCGCTGGGGGTGTGAAACTGGAAAAAAGAGTCGTTGCGCGCTGGGCATGGTTCCAATAATCAAAGAAGACACTGGCCAAAGACGTTCACCAAGGGCTCGCCATGACGAAGGACATGAAAGAACTGGCTCAAGCGGGCTGTCCCTGGCTCCAGCGCTACACGGTTGCCGCTTACGCCTGCGAAGCAGTCGCTGGCCTCTTCTCCGCGCCCTGGCCCTTTCGCTCACCCGAGATGCGTTGTCTCTGGCATGCCCGCGGAAGCTGTGCCATTGCCCCAGGGATGAGAGCCGAAAACCAACGGGCAACGAGCGAGGCCAAGTTTTTCGGTGCGGTCTTGGGCAAGCAGGTTCATCGCGGGCTGCCGGCTCCGTGCAGCCTCGCCGTGGAGCGCCAGGTACTGCAAGCAGCAAGGGAAGCGGAGGTTCTCGATTTCCAAGAGAGTGTTCCCACAGGCGAGTTCCACTTTTGCTGCCGTCCCCGTTTGCCTGGGTTGGCTCGCTTGCTACACGTGTGCCTGGTTCCAGAATTGCTCGTCGATGATGCGGACGTAAGCGGATTACTGGAACACTACCGCTCGCTCGCCACTAGCGCCGAAAGGGAATTGTTCGATGAACTCCTCCGCCTGCTGCCGGAACCGAGGCTCGGGTTGCTTTGGTTGGCAGAGCGGCCGATTCCGTCCATGGTTCAGCTGGCGGCCGGCTCGACACGATTCGCGGCGAGCCGTGTCGATTTCGCCCTCGAAATACCCCGTTTGCCTGGGCCAGGTTGGCTGCGAATGGTTCTGGAATTGGACGATGTGACGCACACCGAAGTGCAACGGAAGCAGGATCAGGAACGTGACCGCTGCCTTCAGGGCGCCGGTTGGCGCGTCTGCCGGCTGCACATCAATCGGCGGTCCGATTGGAAACCACGCTTGGAAGAATCGATCCAAGCCCTCCGAGCGGCTCTCCCTGAGGAATACCTCATCGCCGCTCAGGAACTACGGGCGTTGCCTGCTGGACAGCGCCAAGCCATCCAGAACTTGGTGCTGCTGCCCGTTGCCGAGGCCCAGATCGCAGCTGCCCTCTCCCAATTCGTCTATCGCGGCTATTGCGGCGAGCTCCGTATCGGGGATCCGCAAGGACATGGACTCGGGCCCGTCGTCCAGGCGGTCAACGCGATGATCGAGACGCTAAAGCGCCTGCATAACTTGCAGCTGGATCTACGGCTCGTGCAGGATCCCAGTGAGGCCGACCGCGCCGACTTGCTCTACTTCGGAGCGCCGACACCGGCAGCCTGGCACGCTCTGCAACAAGGTGGTCCTGCCGTTATTGTTCCTCGGCCCGTCTGGGAGGGCTACCTTGAGCCGCTCTTGCCAGCTCGTCCCCGCCCTGTGGAAGTTTTCGCCAGCGGTCGCGCGGCGGCCATCAGGACCAGTCTGGCTCATTACCTCCAAAACATTTTTCGCAAGAGAGAGTTTCGGGAAGGGCAATTGGCAATCATCGAGAGAGCACTCACCCTGAAGCCCGTAGTCGGTCTTCTCCCCACGGGGGCAGGCAAGTCCCTGTGTTTCCAATTGGCTTCGCTTGTCCAGCCAGGGTTTACACTCGTTGTCGATCCGTTGCGCTCCCTCATGCTGGACCAGCGAGAAAACCTGGAAGCACTGGGGATTCATCGCTGCTGCGCCATCATGAGAGGCTCGGCCTCAACCGCGATTGAGAATCAAAGAGCTCGTGAGGAGAGCTATCAAGCCGTCGAAAACGGTCAGTATCTCTTCGTCTTTATTGCTCCGGAACGACTCCAGATGCCCGGCTTCCGTCAGCATGTACGCGGTTTTGCCGGCTCCATTCCTGTT
>JBGQLF010000856.1:0-5404 GCA_041499985.1 Gemmataceae bacterium | reverse complement strand
TGCATCCGACGGGACGACATGATCCCGATTAAAGAGGCGGTCCACGCGAACACTGCCAAGTCCCGGGAGATCTACGACTGGGTGCGGAAAGTCTGTATGGGGCTGGGCGCCGAGGACGCCGACCTGGTTCCGTTCGAGAAGTACGCCCAAGCGGCCGAAGGCCTTGCCCAACCCCCTTCCGCGGCGCGCGCGCTATTTGGCGGCGCCGAGCACATCGAGAGGGTCGACTGCCTAGTCCGTCGCATCGCTCGCCAACAAGGATTGCAGTCCGACACGCTGGACGAGATCGTCACCCTGGTGGACGAGCGCCTGGCAAAGAACCGCGCGGCCGGCCCCGCAATGTGGCACGGATCGATCTCTTAGACGCTCAACCCGCGGAGGGCCCCTAGCCTGGACCGCGCGGGACGCGACCGACGCCGATTGGCAGCGGGAACGAAAGGCGGGCGTGTCGAGACCGCGGTGGACCGGGACGGATTAGTAAGTCTCCGGAAGCTCGCCCCGTTTGCGGCGGGCATGCCACGACGCGTCCACACCCTCAGGGCGCGTGTTGCCGCCGGGCGGTCTGAGCCGCCGAACATCGGGGAGATCCGTGGGAAAGCCCATGAGTTTGCGATGAAGGTCGGGGTCGCTCTTGGCAGTCAGTAGGGCGATGCCGATCCAGGTCATGCGAAACTCGACTGCTTCATCCGTGTCCAGACCAAGGATTTCGATCAAACAGGCGGCATCCGCGTTTTCTGTGTGAAGCCGGCCGTCTTCGGAAACTTGCACGTTCGCATTGGTCAGCACGATCAGCGGATCCGGAATTTCCTGGTCCCGCTTCGCCAGGTTGCAGCTCGTGCATGCGTAGAGCAGATTGTCGTAATCGGCCGCGAGACCGGGGCGATTGGCGACCGGCAGGAAATGATCGATGTCGAAGAGGCCTCCGACGCGGCCCCATTGCTCGCGAAGCAGGCAGTAGACGCAGCGAAAGGAAAACTCGTCGCGAAGCCAGGGCCGATAGCTGGCGTGATCCGCATAGCCAGCCGGCCCGTGACGCCGGACGTGCGGAGCAGGAGGGTAGCTGAAGGGTATCGTCATGTTGGCGAGTTCTGAGCGGCCGCCCGGGCGAGCAACTCCTGATGCAGCCGACGCGCGTCCTCCAGCGGCAGCGGGGCCACCTTCTGGCGGAAGCGCAGCATCTCATCTTGGAGCCCGCCAAGTTCCACGTGCTCGGCCGGCGAGAGGCCGTCGGCATGTTTCTTCTTGATGAGTTCGATGCGGCGGGCGTTCTTCGCGTCCGTCCATTCGGGCTCCCCGCCGCCGTTCCTCGCTTTCGGCGGCGGCACGACGCATGCCACCGGATGACCGTTCAGCTCCAGAACCGAGCCGCTCGGATCGACCGTCAGCCCGAGCACGAACCGCTTCACCACTTCATCCTGGGCATCAAGGCTCACATGCGTCATGGTGGACTCCGGCAGAGGCTTGACAGCAAGGTGCATCACTCTCCAATCATACACGACATCGCGTTGAACCGACACCGGCAAGGAAGCCTTTTCGCGACGACTTGCGGTCGTCGCACACCCCCGTCGGCGCACGGCCCGATTGCGCTGGCCAAGTGGCCGATGCTAATGGCCAGCAACTACCGTTGCATCCGGCGGAACGACATGATCTCCATTAACGAGGCGGTCCACGCGAACCCCGCCAAGTCCCGGGAGATCTACGACTGGGTGTGGAAACTCTGTACGGGGCTGGGCGCCGCGGACGCCGACCTGGTTCCTTTCGAGAAGTACGCCCAAGCGGCCGAAGGCCTGGCCCAACCCTCGTCCGCGGCGCGGGCGCCGTTTGGCGGCGCCGAGCACATCGAGCGGGTCGACCGCCTGGTGCTTCGGATCGCCCGCCAACAAGGATTGCAGTCCGACACGCTGGACGAGATCGTCACATTGGTGGACGAGCGCCTGGGAAAGAACCGCGCGGCCGGCCCCGCAATGCGGCACGGATCGATCTCTTAGACGCTCAACCCGCAGAGGGCCGCTAGCGACCCCTTCCCTAGCGGCAACCCTGCACGAGCGGGTACTCGTTCCTTCCAGCTGGTACGCGTATATAATGGCAGCGTCGCATGACAGGGAGGCTCCCATGGTTCCACGGCACCAATCCGAACCCACCGATCCTTCGCCTCCGGAGGCTGCGCCGGCAGGCATCAGTCCGCAGGTCGCCTGCTCCCAGGCGGCATTCCGCCGCGACTTGCCGCAGCTCCTGCGGGACCGCAAGCTCTGGCGTCGCTGGGTCGCCTACTGCGGGGACGAGCGCATCGGCATCGCCCGGTCCGAGGATGAACTCTACCAAGAATGTACCCGCCGTGGCCTCCTGCGCGGGCAGTTCGTGGTCCGCTGTATCGTGCCAGAGATCCCGGTGGACCTGGACGTCACGCCGGCGTTTCCGGTGTAATTCCCTGTCTTCCCAAGCGGTCCATGCGGTGCCAACGATCGTTCGCAAACTCCCGTTCGAGCATGAGCGCCCAGCCGAGTTGGCAGTGCCTGGCGGCCTGGTCGTGATCCTGCCGTTTCAGATTGTCCTCTCGGTCAGCATCACCCCAAAGCATTCCCCCCTCGATCCGCAGGCCCCGCGCTTTCCCGCTATTTTCGACAGTGGGTTCAACCAGACTTGCCTCCTGCAGGAACAGCACTTGAACCGCTGGGCGGGTCTGCGCCGGGAGCACCTGGAAGAGGTGGACACGATGCGTGCCTACGCCAGAGTCGTGCCCGTGTTGGCGGCCAACTTATGGATCCATCCCAACCGGCCCGGGACGCGGGAGCCAGCGCCGGATCGACCAGCGTTTTGCATCCATCTCGACCCCGGCATCGGCGTCTGCCCGCGCGATCTCGCGCAGCCGCGGCTTCCCCTGCTCGGACTGCGGGCGCTGTTTCTCGCCGACCTCCAGATCTGTTTTCACTGGAGGGCGCGCTGCGTCTCGCTCTACACGACGCCTTGGTGGGCAGCTCTTCTCCACCGTTGATCATGGAATCGGGACGTTCAGAAGTGGGTGTCCCGGGCGTCCAGAGATGCTGGCTGGCGAAAGTAGGGCAAGGAGCGGCTGGTAGGGCCAGATCGGCCAGGGATTACTCCCTGGCGCTCCCACAGAGCCGGATCTGTGGAAGGCGCGGCGGGTAACCGCCGCGCCGACCCGGCCCTTATCTGCTTATCGCGACGCCAAACTTTGGCTGGTTGCTAGGGCAGTTCCAGGGCCGTTCTCAGGCCAGCGTCGATCTGCTGCATCAGCACGGCGGATAGCGCCCCGATCTTGCGGAGAATGAACTTTTCATGCAATGTGAAGAGGTTGCCACAACGGATGGCGGAAGTCACGCTGAGCCCCGAACCCGCCCCGTCCGGCGTGGTGATGTCCACCAGTACCTGGGTCTGGTCGATGCCGACCAAGTTGAGGTTCGTCGTCAGCATAGCGACGACACTGTGGTTGAGCATCTGGTTGCGCACATTCGATTGCACAATAAGCATGGGCCGCACCTTCGAACCGCGCGCGTCGCTGAAAGGGTGGTCCACCATTACCACGTCGCCACGCCGGTAGATCCTTGTTCGGCCCTGGCTTGCCAGTCCTCCGGATCAAGTTCGGCCAGAAGCGGGTACATGCCCAGCACGTCCTGCTCTTCCTCAACCAGCGCTTGTGCCCGCGCGTAGACCTCACCACGCACCAAGAAATAGATGTGCTGAGTCTCCGGATCAACGACACGCGGTGGCGACTCCGCCGTCTCGGCCAGCACGCGGGCCTGCTCTGGTGTTAACGTGATCATGACTCCCTCCTTTCCTGCATCGTAGCCACGAGAGAGCACACGGGCAACAGGAGGGTAGAGCACCCTTCGCGTATTGCCACCCACGTGGCTCACGTACCCGAGAACAAGACGGCGGCGGAGAGCGTGGGCCGCTCCCGCCGCCGGCGTTTGCATCGGTTCGCCGCGTCGGTCCCCTTGCGGTCACGGCTTCTCCGGCAGCGGCGTGGCGTCCCAGATTCTGACGGTGCCTTCCCTGTCGTTGCTGGCCAGGCGATTGCCGTCGGGGCTGAAGGCGACGTTGATGAGCCGCCCGTGCCCGGTGAGAGTGAGCGTGTCTTGCCCCGTCTCGGCATTCCACAGCTTCACGGTCCCATCCCAAGAGCCGCTGGCCAGACGCTTACCATCCGGGCTAAAGACGACGCTGACGACAGGGCTGTTGTGCCCCGTCAGATTAAGAATCTCTTGACCCGTCTGGGCGTCCCACACTTTCACCGTCCCGGCAGGATGGGCTGAGGATTTCAATGGGGAGTTCTGCGAGCTGCTGGCAAGGCGTTTTCCGTCTGGACTGAAGGCCACGGAAATGGCGTCGCCTGGGGCGCCCTCGAAGGTCAGCAACGCCTGGCCGGTCTGGGCGTCCCACACTTTAACCTCACGGTTAGCGCCGCCGGCAATGCGTTTACCGTCTGGGCTGAACGCGACGGCTCTGGTCTCCGGGCTATTACCGCTGCCGCCTTTCGGGAGCCCCGTGAGCGTGAGGATCAGCTCGCCAGTTTCTGGATTCCACACCTTCACCGCGCTGTCGTAAGCTGAGCTGGCGAGGCGCTTGCCGTCTGGGCTGAACACCACGGCCACGACCCCGTCCGTGTGTCCGCTAAGAGTGAGAAGATCCTGGCCGGTCTCGGCGTTCCACACCTTGACCGTTTTGTCCTGCGAAGCGCTGGCCAGACGCTGACCGTTCGGGCTGAAGGCTGCGCTCCAGACGCTCGCGGTGTGACCCTTTAGGCTAAGGATTTCCTTACCGGTTTCGCTATCCGACACGATGACTGTCGGGCGGCTCATCGACGCGCTGGCCAGGCGCTTGCCATCGGGGCTGAACGCCACGCCGCGGACATTGTTGGTGGGGCGGGTTCCCTTGAAGATGACAGCTTCCTCGCTCGTGTTTGCATCTGCTCGCCAGATTTTCACGGTTCCGTCCCTAGAAGAACTGGCTACGCGCTGGCCGTCCGGGCTATAGGCCACGGTGTCGATAACGTTCGTATGCCCCTTGAGAGTTGCCAGTTGTTTTCCGCTCTCTGTGTCCCAGATCCTCAACAGGTTGTCCCAAGATCCACCAACCAATCGCTGGCCGTCTGGGCTGAAGGCCAGACACGAGATTCCCTCTTTGTTACCTGCGTTGAGGGTGAGAAGTTCCTGGCCGGTCTCGCTGTCCCACACTCTCACGTCACGTCCCCCGCTGCGTCCCCATGTGCGGGTTGCGCCGGCCAGCCGCTTGCCATCGGGACTGAACGCCACGCTGTAGGCAAAAAAACGTTGGATCGTGAGGAGCTCCTTGCCGGTCTGCGCGTCCCACACCTTCACCGGACTACCACCGCTGGCCAGGCGCTTGCCGTCCGGGCTGAAGACCACGGGCTGGTGGCGAAATT
>JBGQLF010000855.1:0-5406 GCA_041499985.1 Gemmataceae bacterium | reverse complement strand
TTCCCGTCGGCACCGGCGACACGTGGATTCGCTCACCTGCCGCACGAAAGCGCGAGCTAGGTTCGGAATGAGGCGTGCGCATCGGGGCAAGCGGCTGACGAGCGGCCGGGCACTATCCCATTCCAGCTGCGGCAATGAAACAGCCGGCCCGGTGCTTGAGGAGGCGAGTGGCGTCCAGAGATCAAGAAGGTGAGAGGAGACAGGGGTGTCCGACCGGATAGCTCTACCTATCACTTGGAAGGTCACGATGAAGTGGAACACAGGGAGGGCGATCCTCCTGGTCGTCGGGCTGACGTCGCCCATCCTGCGGACCGTCTCCGCAGGCCCAAGCCTGTGGGCTGCTCCATCCGAAGCGTTTCTTCCCGCCGGCGCTAAAGTGGTCTGGGATCTCGACAAGGCTCATCGGGAAAAGACCTCCACGCGCGAGCGTGTCTGTCTGAACGGCTTGTGGCGCTGGCAGCCGGCCAAGGAGGTGACGGACTCCGTACCTGCCACTACACGAACTCAGCTCAGGTGCCGTTGGAAAACTCAGGGCCTTGATCGCCACTCATGGAGCTCGAGCAATCGCCGTGCTCGGTCGGCGTCGTCGGCTGAGACCTGCACGCTGATTTCAAAGGCCCTGATACCGATTTCAGCGGCTTGATGGATCCCGTCCAGGAAGCAGCGGATGCCTTCATCGTGCAAGGCATTCTTGATGATCTCGGCTTGGATAGGGTCAGACAGCGTGTAGACGGTTACCAGGTCGTTCCATTCCATCGCTCCCACCTCCCTTGCCAACGTCCTCTCTCGTCCCGGCGCTCTCTTGGCCGAATTGCCCGCGGGGCCTTCCGCCTGTGAGGAACTTACGAAACCTCAATTTGGTTGGCCAGGATGGGAAGAGCTGTTACCGCCATGACGGCGTGCTGGGCGAGTTGTTTGGCGTAATAGGTCTGGGTGCACCCCTGCAAAATGACGCCGTTGTCGCGGACCAGCAACCGGAAGTCACGGATCTGCCTGCTTAAGCGACCCTGAATACGCGATTCCAAGTGATCCAGGGCCGTGTCGATGGTGTCGTCGTTGCCGCTTACAGAAGCCAGACCGTTCATGGTTATACCTCAGAACCTTTGTGTTACCTTGGCCCCCCACACTCCCTGCCCTCGACACTCGGTGGGAGAGACTCAACGGGACTGGTGCTTTGCAATCTTCGTGCCGAAGCGGGATTTGCTCGCTTCACGCTCTCCTCGGCCTGAGGCAGAGGGCAGCTGGAACGGGCGCAGCCTCTCTTTCAGTTCTTCGCGCCCGTATTCTTCCTAAACGCGATAACCTACAGGCGAATCGGTGGGAGACCCGAGATGGTAGCACTGGCTTCATGATTCCAGCAGCGCTTTGGCCGGCTCCAGTGGCCAGGTCTTGTGTGCCAATCCGCACACTGCCCCGTGCGCTCCCGCACACCAAGTTGCTCCCAGCACTGGCCTTCAGTTCGGAACCGATCCGGTCTGCGGCATGCGGATCCACACGGCGTTCGCCCCCGCGCCGTTGACGTATGCAGCGACGCGGTTACAACTGGTCGATCCCCGGAAGTGACGCCTGGGCGGGATGCCGCCTCCCGTCCCAGGCGCTTCGGATCGGCCGGAAGAATCACGCTGCCCGGACCTGGCTACCGGCGCGGCCTGGGAAGATCCGCCGCATCGGACCTGTACTTCGGCTCAGCGTGCCCAACAGTTGTCGTACCGTCTCCGCGGGCACGAACGCCAGCACCAGCGTGAGCATGATCAAGCCAAAGCCGACCAAGCCCATGGTGAAGGCGATCCCGGTGTGCAAGAGCACCGCCCCAACCACCATCAGCCCGCGCAGCCGAGGATTCCAGACCAGGAAGGGAAAGCTGATCTCCAGCGCCAGCGTGTAGACCACGCCGCTGGTCATGGCGATCTCCCAGAGCCAGCGGTGTTGGCAAAGCCAGCGCAGGGCGTCCGCGTAGAGGGCAAACCGCAGCGGCGTAAACTCGTAGTTGGCCAGCGTCCACCAGAGAGCCGTCCCGCTCCACCAAGCACCGCCCAACAGTTTCGAGAGGCCGGCTGCCATGTAGATGAAGCAGAAGTGGACCTGCATCAGGCGCAGGGCCAGGTTGGCTGATACCATCGGCTCCGGCCGCGCCGGCGCTAGTTGGCGACCACCCCGCCAGTGCCACGGTAGGCCGTAGCGGGCAAGGAGTCGATCCACAGACAGCGCTGCCCCGCTTGGGCCGATCATTAGGTAGAGGAGTGCCACAATCAGGATCGTGTCCATGCCGAACAGGGTGGTCGGCGAGCGCTGGATATAACTCAGCGCTGCCAGCCAGGTGAGCACCGACGTAATGCGCGTACAGAGGCCGATGGTGAACAAGAACATGATTACCAGGATGCCGCCGTGCACCGCCGCCATCCACGTCGGATCCGTGACGTGGAACCAGATCGATCCGTAGTAATTGCCCTGGTCCAGGGTCACACGCGGATCGATTCCCCAGCGCTGCACGTAGCGCTCCATCCGGGCACGCTCGTTCGGGTTCAGCGGCAGGGCAGCGGTGGTAGATTGCTGTTCCCAGTCCAGCGCAGGTGCGATCCACGGTGTTTCCTGGCGAACTTCATTGGCCATTTGCAAGTTGAGCCAGGCATTCCTGCCGAAGAACTCCTGCAAGTCATAACTGTAGGCCAGGTGCACGTACACCGCGACCAGGCCGCCGCAGATGCGGATCAGGCCGAGCGTCGTTGGATCGGCTGGGCGGAACCAAAAGCGGTTCCACGCCTGGACCCAACGCGGCGCCGGGTTGACCGACGAAGCGCTAGCCGTTTGCGATAGGGTCTTCATTCTCCATCCCTCCCGGGGCTGCTGCCCGCGTGAATGGCCACATAGTCGCGCACTTGATATTCCCTCCGCTTGTTCTTGCCGACCTCGGAGAAAGATCCCGGTGTCAGCAGCGCTGGATTTTGGATCGTCTCGACCTTGAAAATCGGCAGAAGCCAGTACAGGAACGGATCATCGGCATCCTTTAAGTTGCCGCCCTTGTCAAACGCGCCCTGGAAGTACGGCAAGTACAGCCTGGGATCGAGCGGATCCATGCCCGCAGCCAATTGGCTGGCCGGAACCATGCCGTGGACCACGCGATAGATTTTGACTCCGGTGACTTCAATCGCCGGATCCGTGTGTGGGTACTTGTGCGTCAGGAAGCGCGCGTAGCTTTGCAGCAGCTGTTTGGCATTGTCGACTGGGACACGATACTGCGGCACCCCGGGCAAGAGCAGTGCGATCTCGTCTGGGGACGGGATGTCCTTGAGCTGGCCAGCGACCGTACGGCGGCGCGCGCTCTCGGGCGTCGCCCCCAGCCCGTGCTGAATCTGGTTGGTGCTCTCGGTGATGGACAGACGCCGATAGTACTCCAGGGCCAGGGGATCCTTGGCGTGTTCGCTCCGGCTGGGAATCTTCACCCAGCGGGTGCTGCCATCGGCGTAGTCCACGCAGCACCACAAGAGCGTCGCCGGGCCGGGGTCGGGCGAATAGAAGTGGTAGGCGTTGTTCAAGTACATGAATTGCAGGTAAGGCCGGTAAAAGTGTGTCCACAGCTGCGTCGTCAGCCAGGGTGCCGGACCACCCGGCGGCGGCACGGAGGTCACGGCGGTGAGGATACCGCCGAAGTGAATCACGATCAGCAGGCTGACCACTCCCCGGCTGACAACGGGTGGCAACCGAACCAGGACTGCGGCGACGGCCGCGACGACCGCTGCAATCACCGTCAGGAAGCGAGCCGAGTCCCACGCCGCGTCCATCCCCTGAGAGGCCATCCAGGCGACGACGGCGGCCAGGACAAGCACCAAGGCGGAGCGCGGGCGGCAGACCACCGCACCCCCAGTCGCCAGCAGACCGATACCCAGCAGCAGCAACCGCACACCGAACAGGAACCCCGCCGCCGTCTCCCCTTGCTCGGTGACCACTTTGGACAAGACACTAGCCAGCGCGGTTGCCCCCAACCCGGTTATCAGCAGGAGGGGCCATGGCCGGCTCAAGAGACCATACTCTTTGTTGGTAGGCACCATATCGCCACGCGTCATGACAAGGACTCCAACGATGGTCAAGAGATGTACAAAGCCGCGGATCCCGGCGCACGCCGTCCCCGCCCGGCGAGTATTCGCAGGCGGGATACGCCGTGGGTCATTGGCTCAAACCGGCGAACACGCTGCACAGCCCGAGCAGCCACAGGAGCACGCTACAGGCCAGCCACACCTGCAAGGCGATCTGGTCGCCCCAAAACAACTCCTCGGACTCTTGGGTCTGTGGCAGGACCCCGAGGGCAGGTAGGCCGGCCGGGATTGGGGCCATACCTTCTACAGGAGATTGCTTTTTGGACTGCGGAGTTTGGGGGTTTGGGACCATTCGTGTTCCCTCGACAATGTGAGAGCGCTAGTTAGGTGGGGTTCCGGTTGAGCAACTGAGATGCCGTCTGGCTATTGCGGGAGGGCCACCGCGTTCCTCATCGCCCGGAGCCCGGGCCTGTACTCCACAGACAAGGCACAACCGGACGAAAAAGTTCTTCCCGATTCCCTCGATCGGCCCCCAACGGCTTTCGGCCCTGGCTCGATCGCTCCTGGCAAATCGACCGTAGGCGGACATCAATGTGCGGAGGTAGCGCAGCAGGTGGGCGGATCTGACACACGCTACGGCTCTCCCCTACGGAGGCCCGTCCACTGGAGAGTGTGGGAGGCCACCGTTGCCGAGTCGAGTTTTGGCGGAAGTCCGTGGTGCCAGGCGATCCCGCCAGCGATTCCCGGCGGAGTGGCGCAGCGGACCGGCGGCGCGGCCTGAGATTTGCTAATGCATCCGGAGCGCCGAAGATACCGATTCTTCCGGATCGACTATTGCGGCAATGGAAATCCGGTGTGTTGCGCCCGCGAAGACGGACAACCAGATCCCTGCTGTCGCTTTTCCGCACACTGAGAAAGGGAAATGCCATGACCCCGATCAACCCAATTGCCCCCTCGGCCTCGGCCCCGGCAACGCCTGCTCCGGCCACCGCGCCCCCGACGTCGGCTGCCGGTCGCTGTCCCTTCCCAGCGGCCGAATGCGACGTTTTCCACGCTCAGGACCGGCATGCCGCCACCGCTGTCGTGGGCATCATGATCACTATCTTTGTGCTGGCCGTCGTAGGTTATACGTTCGTTGCTTTCCTGGCAGCGTCCAGCGGTGGATAGGAACGGGGGCTCCTGGCAGCCTTGCGTTTAGCCGCAATACGGTTCAAATGGGCGCAAGCCACAGTCCTGTGCTACCTTGGGTTTTTCGCGAATCCTTGGTCGCAGGGAGGCTGTGGCTATGCGTCGACAAGCTGAAGGGTCGTTGCCGACGGGCGGGACCTTGGACGTCTTGGACCGCCTGCAGGGCTTGACTCAAGTTATCCACCCC
>JBGQLF010000854.1:0-5407 GCA_041499985.1 Gemmataceae bacterium | reverse complement strand
CTTCGTCGATGATGTCGAGTTTTTCGTGGACCGCCAGGCCAAGGTCATCCACTTCCGCTCCGCCTCGCGCGTCGGCCGTTCGGACCTGGGTATGAACCGGGCTCGGATGGAACAGATTCGAGCGGCGTTTCAACAACCATGATGGTGAAGCATGGGGGACGGCAGCGTGTCGTCTGACAACTAATCGGTTGCGAGGAAGGAGTCACTCTGTCTGAAGGATTTCTCTCCTGTGGGCCATCTCAGCGTGGCAACGGTAACGTCACCACCTCGCGCTGAGCCGCGGACTGGTAGGCCGCCAGCAACACCTCCGTCGCCAGCGCCGCCTCGGCGACCGGCATCTCGCTGTCGCGGTTGGCATCCAGGCAATCGAGGAAATAGCCGGCGTCACTGGCACCGGCCGGCGTGATCGGCACCCAGGTGCGCTTGGGCCGAACGTGCACCTCGTCCTGCGTGCTCTGCCAAAAGCCCATCGGATCGGCGGGATTGACATTGGGCGGCACCCAGGGCGTCTCATCGGTGTACACGTCCAGGCGTGGCCGATTCGCATCGATCGTCACCGTGCGCGCGCTGCCCACGAGCGTGAGCCGATTGATACCGCCGGCCGGGTGCGTGGTCCAGCCATAGCGGCCCGCGGTAATTGTCACCGGCGTGCCGTCGTCGAGGGTGCAGGACAAGAGACCGAAATCCTCGACGTTATGCTTCTGATGCTCCCCGAAGAAGTAATTGGCGGTGATGCCGTAGACGGTGCGAAATCTCTGTCCCGTCAGCCAGCGCACCAGCGTGATGGGATAGACGCCGACGTTATCCAGCTCGCGCTTCGCTTCCACCAGCTGCTGGCGCAGGGGCGGAGATTCCTCCTGGCGCGGTACACCGAGCTTGGCGGTCCCGGTGCGGCCCTTGGCGAAGAAGACGTCGGCATGCAGCGCGAGCAGCTTGCCGAGCCGGCCGTCCTGGAGCAGCTTTTTCGCCTCCCGCGCCCAGGGCATGGTAATGAAGCTGAACATGTGGCTGCGAACGCCGGCTTTTCCAACCGCGGCAACCAACGCATCTGCTTCTGCCAGCTTCGGCACCAGCGACTTATCCAGGTACAGATGCTTGCCGGCCTCGGCACACCGCACGGCAATTCGGCCACGGCGATCCGGCGGCGCACAGATGCTGACGGCGTGCACATCCAGCAGTTCCAGCGCCTTGGCGAGATCCCGGACATAAGGGACCCCCAGCGTCTCGGCCAGCCGTTCGTTCAATTCCAGCCGGCGACGATCGACGTCCGGTTCGTCGGTCATGGCCACGATCTTGCAGCGCTTGTCAGCGGCAAACGCAGCCGCGTAGTTCTCCTGATGCGTGTGGCTGCCCGTCACCAACAGGATGCCGTACTTGGGTACATTCATGGCGCAGCCCCCTTGCCAGCCGGCTCCGGCTTGCCTGAGTGCAGGGCCTTCTCAATCGTCGCTTGCAGCAACGGATCGGGCGGCTCCGCAATTCCCGCGGCGGCATCGTCCCCGAGGTCGGAACTGCCGGCATCGTGATAGATGGCGCCGTGGTTACCGAGCACGAACAGGTCCACGCCATCCCCGCGCAATGCGGCTCGCGCGAAGCTGACCAGGGCGGTGGCGCCGTCCCGGAAACGCAGGGTGAGCGCCACCTGACCGCTCTCGATCGTGCCGAGTGCGTACAGTTGCTCCAGCGGTTGGCCCAGCCAATCGCGCACGGTGGCGGTGATCTGAGTGAGACGGGAGGTGATCGCTTCCGACCGATCAAGCCCTTGCAGGGTGTAGCGCACGAAGACCGGCCGGCCGAGTCGGCCACTGGCGAGGGTGGCTCCAACAGCACGGTGCAGAGACGCAAGGCTGTTCATCGGCAGGACCCGTCAGGAGGCCGGAAACAGCTCTCGATTCGTCCGAACCGGGTTCCACGGCCGTAGTTGATACTGGATGAAGATGCCGTTCTTGTGGAACGGATCGCCCTGGATCAGCTTCTCCGCCTCGTCGCGCGTGGCGGCTTCATAGATGATCAGGGCGCCGCTGTCGTCGGTGAACGGCCCGAAGGACGCCAGCTGGCCGCGCTCAAACAACGACATCAAGTACTGGCGATGGAGTGGGCGAAGCTCCAGGATCTTGGCTTTGTCTGGGGTGTAGTCAATGATGGCGGCAAATTTCATGGGTGCAGTCTCGTGTTGCATTTCTATTTCGCTAGCACGGGCACTCGTTCGGCGGGGAATGCCGTGCGCGTGAGCAGCGCATGCAGGCCAAAGAGGGCCGCCGTGCAGCTCAGGTCACCGAGCAAGGTAGGGCTGTAGAACGGCAGTCCTGCCACATAGCAAGTCAGCAGGCCTCCCAGAGTCCGAGGATAGAGATCCTCGGTAGCCCAGGTACCCAGGTTGGTGAGAAGGAAAAACTGCAAGCTGCCCAGGAGGCTGGCCAGGCCAATGCGCCAGGGCGATTCCGTGTTGACGAGCAGTCGGCCGATCAGGACATAAAGCAGAAAGCTGGGGTAGACAAACGAGCGCGAGCTATGGAAAGGCGCGTACTCCGGGTCGAAGCCGGTCATGACCCACAGACAGGCATCGGTGACCAGCATGACGGCAAGCGGCAACGCAAAGGCCTGCCAGGAGCGCAAGCGCGCCCCGCCGAACAGGCCGAGAGCGCCGACCGGCGTTAAGTTGAACGTGTGAGGAATGATCCGGAAAAGACCAGCCGTCACCGCGAGCACACTCGCCAGCGGGCGGTCGATCGTTGGGACTTGCTGCACTTGGTTGCTTGCTTGCTGCATGGCTCGCTCCTTGGGGGATTGCAGATTGCAGATTGCAGATTGTTTTTCAAATCTGCAATCTGCAATCTGCAATCTGCAATCTGCAATCCCCCGATGATTCTATCCCTTCAAGCGTACAAACTGCTGGAAGTACTCCGCGACCTTCCCCTCCTTGGCATCGCCGGGGTGGATCAGCAAGCCGTAGCGCAGCTTCAGATGCTCGCCCTTGGCCAGCTTGACCAGGTCGGTTCGGCCCTTCATGCCGGGGAAGCCAGCTTTCTCGCGACCGAACGGATTCGCTGCCATCAAGCCATAGCCACGACTATGCCAGTACGCGGGGTAGCGGTTCGCCGGGTCGTCCAGGATGGCGAGTCCTACGGTCTTGCCGTCGAGCGGACCCGCGTAATCGCACCAGGCCGACCGATAGCCCCAGACGTTCTTCTCGCCGACTTTGCCCTCGGCGTTTTCGAGTTTGCCGGCGCCCTTGGCTTCCCGGATACTGTCATTGATGCGGATGCCGAACGATCCTTCCTTGGTATCCTCAAACGTGATCGGCACCACGCTGGCGTGCAGATCGATGTCCACGACGAACAGTTGCGCCGCTCCCAAATTGTAGAGATGAACGGTGCGAGTTTCATCCAGCACCTTTTGGTCGGCGGCGGTACGCCATTCGTTCTGCGTCGTCAGAGCTCCGTGTCCCTTGCTGAGTTTCGGCTCGCCGACCTGGGTGCAGACGATCCGGCCATGACCCGTGCCCTCGGCCCAAAAGTCGATGCCAGCGACTCCCCGGGTCTTGTTCTTCAGCTCCATGCCTTCGGGAACGACATCGCCATGGCAAAACAACCAGGCTGATTTCTGGTGTACATGGTCGGCGCTCTCGTTCGGCTGCCCCTTTTCCATCGGCCAGGCGCGCGTGATCGGTGTGCCGGTGGGGCCGTTGAGCGGCCAGAAGTACGGTTTGGCGACATTGGCCCCGACGTGATAACGGCCGATCAGGTTCTTGCCGGCCAGGAAATCGACATGGTCCTTGGTCACCGTAATCGCCACATCCGCCGGATCCGCGGCGGGCACGGGCAGCAGCCAGACAAGTCCGGCCGCGAACACGCTCAGGATCAGGTACAGTCGCATTTTCACCGGTGATTCTCCTCCAACGATGTCGAGCAAGTCTCATTCGGGTAACGGCTGGCCGCGTGTCTCCGGAGCGAAGCCGATCAGGATCGCGCCCAGCGGAAACAGGCAACCCAGCAGCAGCATAGCCTGGGGCAAGGTCAAGTGGAAGGGAGAACCTTGCAACCAACCAAAGCCAAGCAGTACCGGCCCGGCCACGATGCGCGCCATGTTGAAACAAAAGCCGGAACCCGTGCCGCGCAAACGCGTCGAAAACAGCTCCGGAAAGTAAATCGCATAGCCCGCGTGCATACCCAACGTGAAGAAGCCGAACAGCGGCAACACCAGCACCAGCGCCAGTACCGACTGGGCAAGTAGGTAGACAACGACCACGAAGGCAAACCCACCCAGATGAAAGAGCATAAACGCCGGCCGGCGCCCCAGCCGTTGGCTGATGGGAGCGAAGAGCAACAGGCCGAGACCCCCGCCGGTCGTCACGAGCAACATCCCCAACATGCGGTAGTTCTCTTGCTCTGCCTTGCCGGCCGCACTTCCTGCCTGCTCCTGCTCTGAAGCTCTGGCTTGGCGCAGTACATCCATCCCGCGGATATGCGCTCCCCAGAACGTCGCCAGGCCAATGACAGCCAGTCCCGTGGCCAGCAAGGTACGACGGCGCAGCTCGGACAGCGCGAACAGATCGCGCAGGCTCCCGAGGCGCTGACGGGCATCCTTGGCGGCGCGCTCCTGCGCGGCCTGCCAACTTTCGGGATCGCGCATGCTCACGCGGATCCAGGCAACCAGCAGGGCCGGCAGCAGCCCGAGCAGGAAGCCATAGCGCCAGCCGTTCTCCAGGTTCAGGGCGATGATAAACAACCCGGCCGCCGTCGCCAGGTAGGTGCCGAGCACGGACGAAGCGTGGAAGATGCCCGCCGCCGCCGGCCGAGACCGTTCGGGAAACACCTCGGCCACCGCTGCCGCCGCCACGGCCCATTCGCCGCCCACGCCCATGCCGACCAGGAAGCGCAATCCCGTCAACTGCCAGCCGTTCTGCACCAGTGCGGTCAAGCCGGTGAAGACCGAGTACATCAAGATGGTGAACGCCATGATGCGCCGACGTCCGAAACGGTCGGCCAGCATGCCGAACACCACGCCGCCTAGCGCTCCACCCAGCAGGAACGTGGCCAGGCCCAGGTTGAAATAAAAGTTGCGGGCGACTTCCTGATCGTCGCCCGGCAGCAGAGCCGTGAGCGTGTGGTTCCTCAAGGAGACGAAGAGCTGCCCCTCGAAGACGTCAAAGATCCAACCCGCCGAGGCGATGGCCAGCACCAGCCATTGGTAGCGGGTCACGCCATGCCACCAAGGCGAGGTTGGCGTCGGCGGCGCGGAAGTTGCTGTCGTCATGAGGAGTCCTGCTCGCTATACTGTCGCCGGAAGCCGCCCACCTTTGCATCTGATCACCGCCGCCCGGTTCCGGCCTGAAACTTGCAAGGAGTATAAAGGGTATTTCTCACATGTCCACTCTGGCCCGTGCGGCTCGTTTCGCTTTGATGCT
>JBGQLF010000853.1:0-5407 GCA_041499985.1 Gemmataceae bacterium | reverse complement strand
GCCTAATGTGCCAGTTCAGACTCAGCTTAGTTATCTGGGAGGCGGCGGCATCGGCGGAGGCTTCGGCGGCGGTGGGGGCGGCTTCGGCGGCATTAGTGGCGGGATCAGTGGCGGCATCGGCGGCATTAGTGGCGGGATCAGCGGCGGGATCGGTGGCATTAGTGGTGGGATCGGTGGCGGCTTCGGTGGCATTGGTGGTGGGATCGCGGGCGGCATCGGCGGCATCAGCGGCGGCGGCTTGGGCGGGGGGTTCAACGGCTTTGGTGGGATCGGTGGCGGCATCGCGGGGAACTTCAGCGGGGGCTTCGGCGGCGTCGGCGGCTTCGGCGTGGGCGGCATCGGCGGCGCCTTGGGGGCCCTCGGCGGCGGCTTCTAAGCGTCTTTCTTCTTGAAGAGCAGCCTATCGGAAAGGGGTCGGGATCCCTTCGGAACCATGTCACCCCGGGCGCCACAGAGGGACCCGATCCCTAGTTGCATTGGGACACTCGCTGGACCACGTGATCGGCATTGGAACTCGAGTGCATCTGCTTGCTTCTGTCCGCGCTGAGGGCATCAGGAGAATTGGGGTATTGCCGGTACTATTTGAGAACTAACCAGCTGTCGAGAGTCGGCGGACGATTGGCGCGCGATGGGACGGTAAGTCGTTCGTTTACGGGAACCGATAACCCGGAGCATCCGGAGCACGCCTGCGCGCGGCTGGCCCGGGATTGCCGTGGTCACCCTGGTACGTGAAAGGATATCTGGTCTGGGACTACTCCTCGGTTGGCGCCTCGTTGCCAGAATCCTCTGTCACGACCCGGTCCACCGTCAAGCCCAGGTCCCGCAGCTTGTGCCGCAGGGTGGCTCGGTTGAGGCCGAGGAGGTCACTGGCCTGGATTTGATGGCCTCGGGTATAGCGCAATACTCGCGTCAGCAGGATCCGTTCGACCGCCTCCATCACCTTGCTGTACAAACCTTTTTCACCCCGGTGGAGCAATTCTTCAATCAAACTGCCCATATCCAAGGCCGCCGTTTCTGTCTTGACTGTTTCGGGAGCAGAACGCTCCTGGCGCAGGTTTTCCATCAGCAGTTCAGGCAACAGGATATGCCCGGAGGCGTTGAGCATTGCCTGTTTGAGCACACTTTGCAGCTCGCGGACGTTGCCCGGCCAGGAGTAGTTCTGCAAGATTTCCAGGGTCTCCGGCGCCAGGATCCGGAAATCCAGCCCGAGCTCGTGATCAAACCGAAACAGAAAGTAATGGGCCAGTTCGGCGATGTCGTCCAAGCGGGCGCGGAGGGACGGCACCTCGATGGTCACCCCTTTCAGGCGGTAGTAGAGATCCTTGCGGAAGCGTCCTTCCGCCACGAGTTTTTCCAGGTCCTGATTGGTGGCGGCCAGGACTCGGACCTGGGTCTGAAGCGTCTCGTTGCTGCCCAGCCGCTCGAAGCGCTGTTCTTGCAACACGCGCAGCATCTTGGCTTGGAGGGCGGGCGCCATATCGCCGATTTCGTCGAGGAACAGCGTCCCGCCGTCACACTGCTCGAACTTGCCGATGCGCCGCCGCTGCGCTCCGGTGAACGCGCCCTTTTCATGTCCGAACAGCTCACTCTCCAGCAAGGTCTCGGGGATCGAGGCGCAATTGATGGCCAGGAACGGACGATCCGCCCTCCGGCTGTGGTGGTATAAGGCCCGTGCCACGAGTTCCTTGCCCGTGCCGCTCTCCCCCAGGATGAGGACGTTGACATCTTGGGGGGCAATGCGGCCGATGGCCTTGCACATCTCCTGCATGACCTGGCTGTGACCGACGATTCGATCGCCGCGGTCCTCAGCGGGCAGAACCGCTGGGACATGCATGAAGCGGGCGGCTTCAAAGGCGCGGTCCAGGAGCTGGCTGAGGCGATCCAGGTCGATGGGCTTTACCAAATAGTCAAACGCGCCACCCTTCATCGCCTCGAGGGCGGTCTCGGTGGTGCCGTGGGCTGTGATGAAAATCACCGGCCGTTTGGAATCAAACGCTTGAATGTCTCGAAAGACCTCCAGGCCGGAGCGATCGGGCAGTTGCAGATCGAGCAGCACCACATCCGGGCTACGTTCGCGCACGAGCAGCAACCCTTCCTCTGCGGTGGCCGCTGTCAGCACCTGGACGTGGTCGCTCTCAAAAACACGCTGAAAGGAATAGCGAACGCTCGGTTCATCGTCGATCACCAACAGGGTAGGCATGGCTCGCTCGTGGGTTGGGGGCCAACTGGCCACGCTCCGAAGGCCAGAATTAGCGATCCGGAGGTCCCGGCCCATTGGCCGCGGCTCCTGGGATACTGCTGGCGGGTAGGTGAATCGTAAAACAAGCTCCCCCCTCGGGGCGGTTATCACCGGTGAGATGGCCGCCATGTTCCTCGATAATGCGCCGCGAGATACTCAACCCCAAACCGGTGCCAGTCGGTTTGGTGCTGGCAAAGGGAGTGAACAAGCGATCGAGCATCTCTCCCGGGATTCCCGCCCCGGTATCTGCAACGCTCAGACAAACGCCCGTTTCCCGGGAGGCTTGCAAATCCACTTCCAAGCGGCCGCCATGAGGCAGGGCGTCCAGAGCGTTCAGGAATAGATTCACCAGAACCGTCCGCATCTGCCCGCGATCAAGGTAAGCCGAAACCGGCTCGCCCTGGCAGCGAATCACGGTTTCCACTTTTTGCTGGCGGGCTCGGACGCGGATGAGTTCCATCGCCTGCGCAACTACTTCCCGTAGGTGACAAGCACTGAGTTGAGGCGTGGGCACGCGGGCAAAGTCCAGAAAGCTTTGTACGATCAGCTCCAGGCGGACGACCTCGCCGTGGATAATCTGCAAATCTTGTTCGCTCAGGGGCTTGCGATTGCGCGGCCGAAGAGCAGCCTCGACCAGGATCTTGACGGAGGTTAGCGGATTGCGCACTTCATGGGCCACGCCAGCGGCCAGCTGCCCGACCGCGGAGAGCTGTTCAGCGCGCAGCATCTCCCGCTGTTGCCGGTGCAAGCGTTCGGCAACCTCTTCCACACGACAGACAACATGCTGGAGCTGTTTGTCGAGGTAATGGAGATCGCCCGTGGCGGCCACACTCACCGAGGCTACATCCTCGTCCAGATGCTGGGCCATTCCTTGGAGGCGCACACTGAGTTGGTAAAGGGACCGACTCAAGCCACGCGAGACGCCATAGCCCATGAGGAGGCCACTGATCGGTCCCAGCAGGCCGAGCAGAAGCATCGCCAGGTGCGCTTGGCGGGTGACGTGCTCACTTTCTCGGGAAGTCTGTTCCATGCTCTCCTCGTTCACCCGCAACAGTTCTTGGCAAGGATCGACAATGTAGCGGACTGGGTGGGCCTCGGCCAGCTTTTGGAAATCCCGGCGGGGACCGGCGCGGTCCACTTCGGCGCTCAAGCGCTCGAACTCCTGCCGATAACGGTTGTAGCCCTTTTCGATCGCGTCGACGAAGTCGTGCTCTTCGGGGGTCGTGCTCGCTTGCTGGGCCGAGGCCAGCCATTTCTCAAAGCGCTGGTGGTCTTGCTGGATACTCTCCTGCATCGTGCGATCCGGAGCGATCAAATAGAGAAAGCAATGAAAGCGCAGCCGCCGGACACTGATCTCCAGTTGTTGGGCGGCTCGCAGGCTCGTTACATTCTCCGAGAGGATATTGGTCATATTCGTTTGCAGCTGGTGAATGTATCGAACACTCAGAAGGCAGGTTGCGAACGAGAGCAACCCGATGACCACCGCGGGCGCCGTGACCTGGATCAGAATCTTGCGGTTCATGCGCCGGCCGTCCTTTCGTGGAGGACTCCGTTGAGGCTTGCCGTCTTCGTCCTCATTATACTCCAAAGAGATATCCTTTCTCAATCGGCCGGCAAGAGGGGATGCGATCGCGTAGGCAGAGAACTTCTTGGGCTCGACCACCCGATTGGATCGATCACTTCTGGGGAGAACGACTCGGACAAGCCGCATCGGGCACGGGCTGGCCAGGCAACCGCGGCGCGAAGCGTGTTCGGCTCAGGTGCGATTGGCCAAAAAATCGCCTTGAGGGACAAAGGCGCACCAAAGCGCGAAAGACGCGCAGGCGACGTGCGTGGGCCTACTCGTGGCGAAACAAGCCGATCTTTAAGCAACACAACCATCTAGGGTGAACTGTCCGACTCGCCTTGGTGCGGCACAGGACTTGCTTCTGCCTTTCCCCCAGGTTTTCAGAAAACGCCCGCTGTTGCAATCTCCCCGGGCGCCACCGGCGCCCGGGGCTCCGCCACGCGCGGCCAGCCGACAACCAGGGACAAGGGGTCGGAAACTCACACCATGGCACAGTCACTCCTGCTTCGCTACGGCGTCGCGATGTTTTCGGTCGGGTTAGCCTTGCCGCTCACCTTGCTGCTCTCGCCGTTTGGTCAGGGAGCTACGCCGTTGTTCCTGGCCGCGGTGATGGTGAGCGCCTGGTACGGTGGTCTCGGTCCCGGGCTGTTGGCCACCGTGTTGTCCGCTCTCGCCCTCAACTTCTTCTTGCCACCGATTTATTCACTCGGCACGAGTTTGGCGGATAGCCTGCGTCTGGGAGTCTTCGTGTTGGTGGCGGTCCTTATTAGTTCCCTCAATGCAGCGAGAGGACGGCTCGAAGCAGCACTACGGGAACAGGACCGACGCAAGGACGAGTTCTTGGCTATGCTGGCCCACGAATTACGCAATCCCCTATCTACGATCTCTAATAGCATGCACGTCCTGCGTCTGAAAGGAAGGAAGGATGCCCCCGTGGAGCACACGTGCGACCTCGTCGGACGACAAATCCAGCACATGAGCCGGCTCATTAACGACCTCCTGGATGTCTCGCGCATTCACCTGGGCAAGATGCAGTTGTGCGAGGAGGTGGTGGACGTAAGCACCATCGTGGATCACGCGATCGAGGTCACACGTTCCTTCCTGGACGCAGGGAACCACCAGCTCGAAGTTTCACTGCCGCCTGCCCAGGTGTATCTGCGAGCCGACCCGACTCGTCTGGAACAGATCCTCGTCAATCTCCTCACGAACGCTACCAAGTACACCGAGCCAGGCGGCCATATTCAACTGACCGTCGAACAGGCACAGGGCAACGTCTTGTTGCGCGTACGGGATACGGGGATCGGCCTGACGCCAGAAGCAATACCTCGTGTCTTTGACCTGTACATGCAGGCAGAGAATGGATCCAAGGGGGGCCTGGGGATTGGCCTGAACCTGGTACGGAGCCTCGTGAGGATGCACGGGGGCAGTGTGACCGCATTCAGTCATGGGCCCGGCCGGGGTAGCGAGTTTGTGGTGCGCTTACCCGCACCCGCCGAGGCGCCCCCCGTTAGACAGGGAGCCGCGACCAGTGCTCACTGAGCCGTAACCATTCTCGGCATAGACCGCAAGTGGCCGTGTCGTCGAACTGCGAGGAGATGGGT
>JBGQLF010000852.1:0-5408 GCA_041499985.1 Gemmataceae bacterium | reverse complement strand
GTCGTCGCCGATGCGATTCGCGTGGAGTTTATCGGCTGAGGCGCGGAGGGTTCCGGCGACCTCGGCGTCTTTGCGTATTCTCCCTACTGATTTGGTAACGGGACCGGCCCGGATACCGCCGCAGAAATCTTGTTCTTTCGGCTTGACCACCAGCGACCTGCCGTTCCCCGATGGGGTGGAGGTGTTCCACTGGGAGCGGATGCGAGCGGTCTTGTTGGACAGGCTGCCGCACCCCGGCCACGGAACGGCCAAAGTTGCCGCGTCCGCGAGTCGATGAAAGCATGGCGAGAGAAGCAGATCAAGTAGACTTTGCCCCAGCGGCGGCCTGGTGCAGTCCCAGAAACCCTACGCCCCGGTGGACCAGGATGGATCCCATTTCGATGCCGAGGTGGAGTCCTGTGCATGCCGATCACCACGGGAAGCACTTGGAAAAGGCACGATCCTGCAACGGGGGTGATCGATGGTCGTGATTGGCGGCTGTATTATTGTCCTGGTCGCGGTGCTCGTCGGATTCAGTATGGCTGGGGGACATGTGGGCGCCCTCCTTCACCCGTCGGAGTTCGTGACCATCGGTGGGGCCTCCTTCGGCGCCTTGATTATCATGTCCCCGAAGAAGGTGCTCCTGGACCTGGTTCGCAGTGTCATTCTGGTCGTGAAGGGATCGCCCTACACCCGGCCAATGTACCTCGAGCTGTTCGCGCTGCTCTTCGCCCTGACTCAGTTAGTGCGTCGGGAAGGGCTTCTCGCTCTGGATTCCATCCTCAGCGACCCCAAGGAGAGCGCCCTCTTCCAGAAGTACCCGCGGATCACCCGGGATCATCATGGCATGGAGTTCCTCTGTAGCGCTTTGGCCATGATCCTGGATGACAAGGCCGATCCGGCGCGCTTGACCGGCGCGCTGGAGGAAGAGATCAAGGTGAGAGAGCGCGAACACCACGCGGCTATCGGGGTGTTGGCGAAGACCGCGGACGCCTTACCGGGTTTTGGCATCGTGGCGGCCGTCTTGGGAATCGTCGTGACCATGGGAGCGATCGACGGTCCAGCCAGCGAGATCGGCCATAAGGTTGGTGCCGCCCTGGTGGGGACGTTTTTGGGAATCTTGATGTCCTACGGCTTCTTCGGGCCCATGGCGGCCAGGATGGAGTTCCTGGGCGAATTAGAAACGACCTTCTTTCGGACCATATCGGCCGCGGTCGTGGCGATGAGCACGGGGGAGAATGCCAAAGAGGTCTTCTTCCGTGCACGCCGCGTGGTGGGGACCGATTGTCGTCCCAGCGAGGCCGACCTGACCCAGTTTGCCAAAGAGGGCTAATGCCGGGAATGGCAGATTGCAGCTTTGAGATTGCACATTGAAGGACCGGCCAGGCTACTACGGATTCTTTCAATCTGCAATCTCAAATCTGCAATCTGAAATCGTGGGGGGTGACCCGTGGCAAAAGGCGGAGGCGCGTGGAAGGTGGCCTATGCGGACTTCGTGACCGCCATGATGGCCTTCTTCCTCGTGATGTGGATTGTTGGACAGGACCAAAAGATCAAACGCTCGGTGGCGGACTACTTCGCGGATCCCTTTGCGACGGCCAAAACGGGTGGATCGAAGAAAGCTATCCGGACCGGATCGGTGTCCGAGTTCTTGAGCGGCGGGGTCGTGCCCGACTCAGAGAGCGTTGCCCTGGGAAACGGGCGCAACGCCTACAGCGTCCCAGACGCCAGTAGTCTTGCCACCAAGCTGGTCAGCGATTGGCTTCATACCGATCTGAACGCCACCGAGTACTGGTGGAAACAGGCCGAGAGCCAGCGCGAGCAAGCAGCCTGGTCCAAGAATGTCGGCAAGAAATCGGGAGCGTACCAACTAGCGGCTCAGCGCTTGGCCAAACAAATGCAAGACGAGGTCGCCGGTGGAGTCCCCTCCCTGCCCAACAGTCTCTATAAAGACCTGCTTTTTGAAGTCTTCGCCAAAGTGAATTGGACGGAAATCGCTGAGGATCTGCTCGCGCATTAGTGTTTGTATTGCTTCGGCACGAAAGACCGTCACGATCGGGGTAGGGGAGACCGAAACCAATCGGTCTTCCCTAGCCCTATCAACGTGGATCTCCCCGCCCAGCTAGCGGCGCGGTCGGGCCCTGAATTGACCCTGCCGCAAGTCACTGCTACAGTACTACCTATGAGGAAGGGAGTGCCGGTATCGCCGGGAGTGGCCGTGGCCCATGCCTATTGCATGGACCAAGTGCTGGCCCGCCGCGAACCGCACAATCTGGACACGGCCGCCTTGTCCGGTGAGATCAACCGGCTCGACAGCGCCTGCGCCGCGGCCGCCCAGGAACTCGATGAGATTATCGCCCGGGTTACCAAGCAGGTCGGCGAGGACGAGGCGGCGATCTTTCGGGCGCATCGGCTGCTCATCCGCGACCCGGCTCTGCTCAGCAAGGTCAAGTCGGTCATTCTCGATCGCCAGGTCGACGCCAGCACGGCCCTGCACGAGGCCCTGGATGAGTACACCGCGCTGTTTTCGCAAATTGAAGATGACTACTTGAAAGAGCGCATGGCCGACATCCGCGAGGTGGTTGGGCGGATTATGGCCCAGCTTTCTCTCCGCGAAGGCCGGTGCCTTCTGGAGGTCGACGAGGCTGTCATCATCGTGGCGCCCGAGATCCTCTCGTCGTACATGCTGCTCTTCGACCGACTCCAGATTGCCGGCATCATCACCGAAACCGGCGGCGCCACCGGCCATGCCGCCATCCTGGCGCGGTCGCTCGGCATTCCCGCGGCGTCCGGTCTGCGCGGCATCCTGCGCGAAGTGCACACCGGCGACCTCGTCGCTCTCGATGGCCGCGAAGGCTATGTGTATCTGAACCCCGGTCCCGAGGTCGAAGCGGCCTACCGCAAGTTGCAGCGTGAGTATGTCAACCTGCGCGACCGCCTCATCGAAAACCGCGACCAGGAGCCGATCACCGCGGATGGCTTCCGCTTTGAGTTGTTGGCCAACGTGAACGGACCGGCGGATGCGGCCATGGCAGTGAACGTGGGAGCCAGCGGTGTGGGCCTGTACCGCACCGAGTACTTGTTCCTGACGCACCCCAGTGTGCCCGACGAGGAAGAACAATTGGCCGCGTATCGCGCGGTCATCGAGTCGGCTCCGAACCAAACGGTCACCATCCGTACGCTCGATCTGGGCGGCGACAAGCAAGTGCCCTACCTGGGGAACCAACGCGAAGCCAATCCCTTTATGGGCTGGCGTAGCATTCGCCTGAGCACCGCCCACCCCGAGTTCTTCCAGACCCAGTTGCGAGCCATCTTGCGCGCCGGCACCTCAGGTCGAGTCAGTTTGCTCTTCCCAATGATCAGCACGCTGGAGGAAGTGCAGCGCCTCAAGCGCATGGTGAATCGGACGCGTGCGGCGTTGCGCCGGCAAGGTGTGGCGTTCAACGAGAACATGCCGCTGGGCGTGATGTTGGAAGTGCCCGCGGCGGCCTTGTGCATTGATGCCCTGCTCGAGGAGGTGGACTTCGTCAGCATCGGTTCCAATGACCTGATCCAGTATGTCATGGCCGCCGACCGCGACAACCCGAAGGTCGCGCACTTGTGCGAGCCGTTCGGCCCGGCGATCCTCCGTCTCCTGAACCAGATTATCAAAGCGTGTACCGCGCGCGGGACGCCGGTGACGCTCTGTGGCGAGATGGCGGGCCGGCCGCGCTGCTTTCTGCCGTTGTTCGGGATGGGCTTGCGTCGCTTGAGCATGAGTCCCGCCCTGGTGCCGCCGCTGAAGGAATTGATCCGGCGAACCACCGAGCCGCTGGCCCGGGAGGTCACCGAGCGCGTGCTGCAAATGAAGACGGCCGGTGAGATCCGCGGCTTCCTGACGCGGAAAACGCGGCACATCTGGCCTAACGTCTCCCTGCTGGATACAGGCGCGTAGCCTCGGGCTGAGCAGCCTGCCTTGACAGTCTTTTCCCCCCCTGCTAAAAGCCGTTCCATACCGCGTCTTCGTGCCTGGAACCAGGAAGCCTGGCCTTTCCCCACGGACGGGGATGCTCGATGATCAAGCGCAGCAGTCAAGCCCTCTGTGTCTGGTTTCTGGTCTGGGACCTATTGGTCACCGGCGCCGCCTGGGTGGGTGCGTATTACCTGCGCTTCGAGTCCGGTTGGGTTCCCCTGTACAAGCCGGCGCCAGACGCCTATTTGTGTTGGCGCAATTTGCCGCTCGTCTTGCTCCTGAGCGTCCTGGCGTATCACCTGACCGGGCAGTACCGCATCCACCGCCTCCGCCGTTTTCGGGAAGAGATGGTCAGCGTGCTCCAGGGCACGGCCCTGCTGACCCTGCTCATGATGGCGACCACGTTTTGCCTACAAGATCCGTACGAATCGCGGGCCACCATGCTGTTCTTCTGCTTGCTGAGCGCCCTCAGCGTCTTGACCGAGCGCCGGCTGAGCTGGTACGCGATCCGTACGGTCCGTAGCTATGGCTACAACCAGACGCACGCCATTATCGTCGGCACTGGCCGGGTGGCGCGCAAGACTGCCTGGGCGGTGCGCCACGCCAGCTGGATGGGCATCAAGAACCTCGGTTTTGTGGAGGACAGCCCCAGTCGCTGGACCTGTGATCTGAACATCCTCGGCACGATCGCCGACCTGCCCGAGCTGATCAAGAAGTATCGCATCGAGCATGTGTTCATCTCCCTGCCGATGACCCGTTACCACGATGCTCGCCGCGTCTTCGATATCTTGTCGCAATCGTTTGTCGAGGTGCGCCTGGTTGCCGACGTGCCCAACCTGGCCGGGTTGTCCCTCACCACGACTAACCTGGATGGGCTGCCGGTCATCGGCTTGCGCGAGAGCCCGCACTTCGGCCTGAACATCGTCGTGAAACGGGTGATGGATATCCTGCTGTCGTTAGCTGCGTTGATCGTGCTCGCACCCCTGCTGGGGTCCCTCGCTCTCCTCGTCAAGCTGACTAGTCCCGGTCCCATCTTCTATCGTCAGGAGCGCTGCGGTCTGAACGGCCGAACTTTCCAAATGCTCAAGTTCCGTAGCATGCGCACCGATGCCGAGCAGCAGACGGGCGCGGTTTGGGCCCAGAAAGACGATCCTCGGCGGACACCCTTCGGTGCCTTCTTACGCCGCACCAGCCTGGACGAGCTGCCGCAGCTCATGAACGTCCTCAAAGGCGATATGAGCCTGGTCGGTCCGCGTCCGGAGCGCCCGGTCTTCATCCAGCAATTCAGTAAGACGATCCCCAATTACATGGCCCGGCACTGCGTCAAGTCCGGGATCACCGGCTGGGCCCAGGTTCACGGCTGGCGCGGTAACACCTCCTAGCGCAAGCGCGTCCAGAACGACCTCAACTACATCAACCACTGGACCCCCTTCCTCGATCTACCCATTCTGTGGATGACCCTGTTCCACGGCCTCTT
>JBGQLF010000851.1:0-5415 GCA_041499985.1 Gemmataceae bacterium | reverse complement strand
CAGTGGATGTCTACAGCTTGGGGGCAAACCTGTACGAACTGGTGACGGGCCAGCCGCCGTTCCAGGCGGAGAACCCGTTGGAGACGCTGGTGCAAGTGCTCGAGCAGGAGCCGGCCCGGCCGCGGGCGTTGAACCCCGCCCTGGACCGTGACCTGGAAACGATCTGCCTGAAGTGCCTGGAGAAGGAGCCGCACCAGCGCTATGACTCGGCAGCCGCCTTGGCGGACGACCTGGAAAGCTGGCAGGCCGGCGAGCCGATCCGAGCGCGGCCGATAGCGGCCTGGGAGCGGTCTTGGCGCTGGATGCGGCGGCGGCCGGCGGTGGCGGGGCTGCTACTCGTCAGCGGCGTGGCGACTCTCGCCTTGGTTGGAGCCGTGGTCGCTTTGGTGTACAACACGCGGCTTGGGGAGAGCAACGTCCGCCTCCAGGAAGCTTATGAGGAGACTCAGCAGGCTCGTCAAATCGCCGAGGTTGAGGGGCAACGAGCCCAGGTTGCCCTTGCTGAATCCACAGAGGCCAGGAAGCAAGCCGAGCATTACAAGTACTTCCATCACATCGCGCTGGCGCAGGCGGAGTGGCGCGCGAGCAATTTGGCCCGTGCGGAGTCGCTTTTGGAAGATTGCGCGCCGGATCAGCGCCAATGGGAATGGCGCTACCTGAAGCGCCTCTGCCACGCCGACCTCCTTACTCTTCAAGGCCTCCAAGGCCGCACCGCCCTCCTCAGGGGCTTGGCGTTCAGCCCCGATGGGATCTGGCTCGTCTCCGATGGTGTGGACCGCACAGTGAGGGTTTGGGACGCGACAACCGGCCGGCTACTGAAGACGCTCGAGGGGCACACCCGCAGGGTCCTGGCCGTCACACTCAGCCCGGACGGGACCCGGCTCGCCACCGCCAGTGCAGACGGCACTGTGAAGATCTGGGACACGCGAACGGACCAGGTGCTCACGACGCTTGAAAGCCATCAGGGTCTCGGCCCTTGGAGTGTGGCGTTCAGCGCGGATGGCAGGCGACTCGCCACAGGCGATGGGAACGGCAATGCAAGTGTGATGAGGATCTGGGACACGGCGACCTGGAAGGAGATTTGCGAACCGAAGGTCCACGCCTACGGCGTTGTGGGCCTGGCATTCCATCCCGGTGGCACCCAGCTCGCCTCAAGCGGCGGGAGGACCGTGCGGGTTTGGGACACGACGACCTGGGAGGAGCTGCGCCGTCCCCTCGAAGGCCACAAGGCCAATGTCTGGAGCCTGGCCTACAGCCCAGGCGGGACCATTCTCGCCTCCGCCAGCTGGGACGGAAGCATCAACCTCTGGGACGCGGCGACCGGCCAGCTCATTCGTTCCTTCGAGAGTCCCACGACTACTCTCCTGGGGCTCCAGGTGAGTCCCAACGGGGCCCACCTGGCTGCGGCCGGCTCCGACGGCATCGTGAGGATCTGGAGCCTGGCCACCGGCAAGTTGATCCAGGAACTTCGAGGCCACACGCTCGGGGTCTGTCGCCTTGCGTTCAGCCCGGACGGGACCCGGCTGGCCTCGGCCAGCGAAGACCAAACCATCAAAATCTGGGATGTCACCCTTAGCCAGGAGAGCCTCTTTCAGCTCGAACACAGTGCCGAGGTGCAGCGTGTGGCGTTCAGCCCCAATGGAAGCCGGCTGATCTCGGCCAGCTGGGATAACAACGAGTGGACCTGGGACATGACGACCGCCCAGCTCGTCTCTACTAGCCCCACCGACCAGGTTCGGCGCACGGCAAAGGCGTTTAGCCCGGACGGCCGATGGCGGGCCAGTGCTACGGACGACAACACGGTGAAGGTATGGGATGTCCAGACCGGCCAGGAATTCCGAACCCTGAGGGGGCACACCGGTAAGGTCTTCAGCGTGTTCTTCAGCCCGGACGGCAAGCGCCTGGCCAGCGCCTCGGGGGACAAAACGATGAAGGTGTGGGATGTCCAGACCGGTCAGGAACTCCTCACCCTGGAGGGGCCCGGCGGGTATGACGATGGCGTGGCGTTCAGCCCGGACGGCCACCGGCTGGCCAGCGGCTCGAAGTACACGGTGAAGATCTGGGACACGACAACCGGCCAGCTCGCCCTTACCCTCATAGGCCACCGGGGCCTCGTCCAGGGCATTGCATTCCACCCGGACGGCGCCCGCCTGGCTACGGGCAGCGCCGATGGGACGGTGAAGATCTGGGACACCACAACCGGCCAACTCGCCCTTACCCTGACTGGTCACCAGCATTCCGTCCGAGGCGTGGCGTTCAGCCCGGACGGGACCCGGCTGGCCTCGGCCAGCGAAGACAGGACCGTGAGGGTCTGGGATGCCCGGCCCTGGACTCCAGAGACGGCGGAAGAAGCAGCACTCGAACGGGAGACACTCGGTCTGCTCGAGTTTCTCGTCCGTAAGCCTCTGCGCAAGGCCGACGTCGAACAGTATCTGCGTAGCTCGCCGCTGATCCGTCCCCAGGCCAAGCAAAGAGCACTGGCACTGGTGGATCACTATCGCCAGGAGACCGACCCAGGGCGTTATCACGCAGCCGCCTGGGATGTTGTGCGACAGCCCTACCTGAACGCGTTCCAGTATCGCTTCGCCCTGCTCCAGGCGCAGACGGCCTGCCAGTTAGCCCCCGAGCAAGTTCAGTACCAGACAGCACTGGGGGCAGCCCAGTACCGTGTGGGCCAATTTCGCGAGGCCCTGGCGACGCTGATGCAGGCGGACTCGCTGCACCAGGCTGTCCCAGCAAACCTGGCCTTTCGAGTCATGACCCAACACCGACTTGGCCAGAAGGAGCAGGCCCAGGCAGCGCTGGCCCGCTTACGGCTAACCTTGTCCAAAAAACTATTTCAAGAACCAGACGAGCCGGCGGGTTTATCCCGCCGGGACAAGCCCGGCGGCTCGTCAGGCAGGGCCTTGGAAAGAGTTTCTAATCCCGAATGGGCCAATGGTGTGGAGGCCCAGGCGTTGCTGGGCGAGGCCGAGGCACTTCTACACGGGTCCAGTAGATCCGCCGACCCGTGACTCGGCCGGCTCGTATCACATGGTGGAGATCGGGGCTAACACCTTGGCTCGTCCGAAAAGCTTATCCCGCCCGTTGTCGTAGCACTCAACTTGGTACCCGCGGCACTCCCCAGGCGCTCAATCTGCGCGCCCGGGAATGTGGTCCTGGATGATTCCGCAGGCTGCCTTCACCGGAAAGGGTTACACGATGTTGTTGAAGTGGTTGGCTGAGATCCTGGATCTGGCGTCCGAGGGAAGCGCCAAGACATTGCGATCACCAGCCCTGGGGAACAACGCCACCATTTCTCCATTCCCCGCCAAGTTTCGCAGGCTCCTTCTGGCCGGAGTCGGCGCCTTGACTCTGCTCGCCACGCTCCTCATTCTCCAGGTCCGGAATGACCCCGACGACTGCATCGTCCTTCACGATTTGGGGGCACTGCCGACGACGATTACCAAGCTACACCCCGCCGGCGGAGTGCAGGTCGTAGCCTTTTCCCCGGACGGGACACTGCTGGCCAGCTGCTGGGGAATACCGTGGAACCCGGGTGCCTGCCAGCTCTGGGACGTGGCCCGCCACCAGGTCCGTGCGGTGCTCCCCACGGCAAGTGCCGTCTGCACCGCGACCTTCGCGCCCGACGGAGGGACGCTGGCCCTGGGATGCTGGGATGGCACCGTCACCTTGTGGGAGGTCGCCGCCCATCGGGAACCCCCTTTGCGGCAGTTCCAGGCGAAACGGGCTCTGGCACTGGCCTTTTCTCCCAACAGCAACGTGTTGGTCGCTGGAACGCACGACGCCGTGGTACTCTGGGATCTACCTACCGGCCGCCAACGGGCCACCTTCCCGGGATCTTCTCCCCTGGCATTCTCCCCGGATGGCAGGACCCTGGCCACGGGCAAGGAGACCGCGGGCACGCGGCTGTGGGATTGGCGGACGGGCCAAACCCAGGGCGACCTCCAGGAATCGCCAGCTGGTCGTGACACGATCCCGCCGGTTGCCAGCCGGACTCTGGCCTTCGCCCCTGATGGCAAGACCCTGATCTCCGCGGATCACGATGGGATCGTCCGCTTATGGGATGTGGAGCCGCAGCGGCTGCGGGCAAGGCTCTTTCCGTATGCGGACCAGGACGTGGCACTGACCTTGTCCCTGGCGTTTTCCCCGGACGGCCACCTCCTGGCCACAGGGGGCATCGATCGGACGGTCCGGCTTTGGGACGTGCAGACGGGCCAACCTGTGGCGACGCTTCAGGGCCACACGGGTACCATCCACGGTCTGGCCTTCGCGCCCGATGGTCAGACGCTAGCTTCGGGCAGCCTCGATAGGACGGTGCGACTGTGGGACGTCGCCAAGAGACTGGGACGTGCGAACCCGTAGCGTCGGAGAGTCGGGAAGGCGAGAGACAAGGTGTCCTTCTCCTGGTACCTCCGCGACGGGCTTTGCAGAACTGGGGTGTGGGTCGTCAGGTTCCTCTAAACTATCCTCAGGTTCCAGGTCCCCAGGTTCTGGCGGGTGAATGCGATCGTTCGGCGGTGCGGGGCGTTGGTCGGATGGGCCGGGCCTGTTACAATGACTCTGGCCGAGGACGGCGAGGGCTCGTTATGGAAATCCGCTACTACCGCGACTCCGAAACGGGACTGCCACACTTTTACGACCATGGAGTGACCGAAGCCGAGGCGGAATGGGTTCTGACCCACCCCGCTGAGGATGGACCTTGTTCCGGCGATTCACGGCAGGCGCTGGGGCAGACAGAGGCTGGGCGATACCTGCGCGTGGTGTATGTCCCCGACGAAGGAGGGGATGGAGTTTTTGTCGTGACGGCTTACCCGCTCGCCGGCAGACAGCTCCAAGCGTTCCGGCGGCGGCAAAGGAGACGTAGCAGATGAACGAACAGCGATTCCCAGCCGGCTGGGATGAACAGCGTGTGAAGCAGTTGCTGGCCGAATTGGACGCACGGACGGAAGAGGAGTGGATCGCGGCGGACGAGGCGGCGGCCGCCGACGGGGGCGACCAAGCCGTCATTACCGTACCGGCGGTCCTGCTACCTCAGATTCGACGGTTGCTCGCATCGCACAAGACCGCTTAATCCATCGCCCCCCTGCCCGTCAAGGGTTCCGCCGTCTTGAACGCGGGTGGAGCGCGAAAGGCAGGCATGCGTCTTCTACTGGGAAAAAACCTCCGCTTGGATGCCATCCGCCGGCAGCGCCTTCTCGGTCTGCTGCCGTCGCAAGGCCGCAATCAGCGCGGGCACCGTCTCGAAGAGATCGCCGACGACGGGGAAAACCCGCGGCCGGGGCTGGCGTTGATTGAGGGTCAGCAGCGGGGCTTCCGGATCGCGGTTGAAAGCCAGGATGGTAGCGCGCGGCCCGATGTAATTCAGATGTTGCGGGGCGCCGCTGATGCCGATGGCCAGGAGGATCTGCGGGT
>JBGQLF010000850.1:0-5416 GCA_041499985.1 Gemmataceae bacterium | reverse complement strand
GCGGAAACGATCGAATACCTGGAGATCCCCCGGGACATCATCGCCATTTGCGTCGGAAAATCGACGTATGCGCGTTGCGGGATTATCGTCAACGTAACGCCCTTGGAGCCCGAATGGCGTGGCCGGGTGACGATCGAGATCAGCAACACCACCCCTTTACCCGCCAAGATCTATGCGGGTGAGGGGATCGCCCAGATCCTCTTCCTCCGTGCCGAGGCCGTCTGTCGCACCAGCTACGCGGATAAAAAGGGCAAATACCAGGACCAAAAGGGGCTGACGCTCCCGTTCGTCGTCGGCTCGAAGCACCACCCATGACTGAGTGCCATCCCCAGCCGGCCCTCCACGACGAGGACGGTAGGCGTGCGCCACGCCGTGGCTAACTTCTCGGATCGGATGTCGCCATGCACATAAACCGCCTCTATACCACCGAAGGACAAGATCCCTTCGCCGCCTTCACGTTTGTGTCGCGCAACTCGCGCATCGCCAATCCCGATGGATCGGTCGTGTTCGAGATGAAGGAACTACTGGCGCCGGAACACTGGTCGCAAGTGGCCGTCGATGTCCTGGCTCAGAAATACTTCCGCAAGGCGGGACTACCGGCTCAGAGCGAACGCGTGGCCGAACCCGGAGTGCCCGCCTGGCTCCAGCGCAGCCGGCCCGTTGCCACCGATCGGTGCGAAGGCCAGGAAACCGACGCCCGCCAGGTCTTCCGCCGCCTGGCCGGATGCTGGACTTACTGGGGGTTGAAAGGGGGTTACTTCCAGAGCGAGGCCGATGCCCGAGCGTTTTTTGACGAGACCTGCTACATGCTGGCGGCGCAAATCGCGGCTCCGAACAGCCCGCAATGGTTCAACACGGGCCTGCACTGGGCCTACGGCATTGAAGGGCCGCCGCAAGGGCATTACCGCGTCGATCCGGCGACTGGACAGGTGGTACGCTCTACATCAGCATATGAACATCCATCACCCCATGCGTGTTTTATCCAATCCATTCAGGATGACCTGGTCAACGAAGGCGGCATCATGGACCTCTGGGTCCGGGAAGCCCGTATCTTCAAATATGGCTCAGGCACCGGCAGCAATTTTTCTTCTTTGAGGGGAGAAAATGAGCCTCTCTCCGGCGGCGGCAAGTCGAGCGGTTTGATGAGCTTTCTCAAGATTGGCGATCGCGCCGCCGGCGCGATCAAATCGGGCGGGACCACGCGCCGCGCCGCCAAGATGGTGGTACTCGATCTCGATCATCCGGATATCGAAGACTTCATCAACTGGAAAGTGGTCGAGGAACAGAAGGTGGCCGCGCTGGTCACCGGTTCCAGGCTGCTGAACCGGCACCTCAACGCCATCCTGCGCGCGTGTCATCGCTGGCCCAAGCCGGAGGAGCGCTTGGACCGGAGCCGGAATGCGGACTTGCGCAAGGCGATCAGGGAAGCGGTGGCGGCCCTGACACCGGCCAATTACATCGAACGCGTGCTCCAGCTGGCCAAGCAAGGGTTCACGTCGCTTCAGATCGAGGAATACAACACCGACTGGACCTCCAAGGCGTATTACACGGTTTCGGGACAGAACAGCAACAACTCGGTACGCATCGACAACGCCTTCATGGAGGCGGTGCTCAAGGACGGTCCCTGGAACTTGTACTGGCGCACGGAGAAGGAAAAAGCCAAGCGCGCGGGCCGGGCACCGAAGCCGAGCAAGACGATGCGCGCGGCGGATCTCTGGGAGCAGATCGCGTATGCCGCCTGGTCGTGCGCCGATCCGGGTGTGCAATTCGACACCACGATTAACGAATGGCATACGTGTCCAGCGGACGGGCGGATCAATGCATCTAATCCGTGTAGTGAATATCTCTTTTTAGATGATACCGCTTGCAATCTGGCTTCTCTCAACCTCCTCAAGTTTTACGACGCCAAGACCAGCCGTTTCGACGTGGATTCCTACCGCCATGCGTGCCGGTTATGGACGTTGATCCTGGAAATCTCCGTCTACATGGCCCAGTTCCCGAGCAGTTCGATTGCGCAGAGGTCCTACGACTTCCGCACCCTGGGCCTCGGCTATGCCAATCTCGGTTCCCTGCTCATGGTGCAGGGCATCCCGTACGATTCGCCGCAGGGGCGGGCCCAGTGTGCCGCCCTGACCGCCCTGATGCACGCGGCGGCTTACGCGACGTCCGCGGAAATCGCCGCCGAGCTGGGCCCTTTCCCGCGCTTCCCGGCCAACCGCGACAGCATGCTCCGCGTCCTCCGCAACCACCGGCGAGCCGCTTACAATGCTCCGCGCGAAGCCTACGAGGGGCTGACGATTACCCCCGTCGGGATCGATGAGCGCCTCTGCCCCGATTATCTACTCCAGGCGGCCCGGCACGAGTGCGACCGCATGCTGGAAATGGGCGAGAAATTCGGCTATCGCAACGCGCAAGTCACCGTGATTGCGCCGACCGGCACCATCGCGTTGGTCATGGATTGCGACACCACCGGCGTCGAGCCGGATTTCGCCCTGGTCAAGTTCAAGAAACTGGCCGGCGGCGGTTACTTCAAGATCATCAACGCCTCGATCCCGCCGGCGCTGGCCCACCTCGGCTATACACCGCGGCAGATCGACGACATCGCCCGCTATTGCCGTGGCACCGGCACGCTCCAGGGCTGCCCGCATATTCACCCGGTCAGCCTCAAGGCCAAGGGCTTCAGCGATGAGATCCTCCGCCGCATCGAGGGCCAGCTGCCCAGTGCTTTCGAGTTGTCGTTCGTCTTCAACCGCTGGACCGTCGGCGACGATTTCTGTCGCAATGGCCTCGGCTTCACGCAGGAACGGCTGGAGGCGCCGGGATTCGATCTGCTCACCGCGCTGGGCTTCAGTCGCGAGCAGATCGCCGAGGCCAATGCCTACGTTTGCGGCACCATGACCATCGAGGGAGCGCCGCACCTGAAGCCGGAACACTATCCCGTCTTCGATTGCGCCAACAAGTGCGGCAAGATCGGCCGGCGCTCCCTGTCCACGGAAGCGCACATCCGCATGATGGCCGCGTCCCAGCCTTTTGTCTCGGGGGCGATCTCCAAGACCATCAATATGCCGCACGAAGCCAGTCTCGAAGACGTCAAGGCGGCCTACTTGCTCAGCTGGCAATTGATGCTGAAGGCCAATGCGCTCTACCGCGACGGGTCCAAGCTGAGCCAGCCCCTCAACACGGTGGTCGATACGTCCGAGCCGGCCAGCGCCGAGCCGCAGGCCGAGCCGGTCCGTATTGCGGAAAAGATCGTCCACCGCTATATCGCACGTCGTCGTCGGTTGCCCGATCGGCGAGCCGGCTACACGCAAAAGGCGCGGATCGGCAATCACAAGCTCTATCTGCGCACCGGCGAGTACGAGGACGGCACGCTCGGCGAGATCTTCGTGGACATGCACAAAGAAGGGGCCGCCTTCCGCAGCATGACCAACTGCTTCGCCATCGCCGTGTCGCTGGGGCTGCAACATGGGGTGCCGTTGGAGGAGTTCGTGGACGCCTTCGTGTTCACGCGCTTCGAGCCCAACGGTGTCGTGCAGGGCAACCCCCACATCAAGATGACGACGTCGATCATCGACTACATCTTCCGCGAGTTGGCGATCAGTTACCTGGGCCGGTACGACCTGGCTCATGTCGAGCCCGAGGATCTGCGCGGCGACGCCATGCATCGTGAGAAGGAGGAACCGGAGTTCGTGGCAGAGGAAGTGATCACCGAACGGGTGGTGGAGCCGAACGCACGCGAGCGGGCCTTTGTCACGCCGCGGAGCGGTCATTTGCGGCCGCTGCCGGAGAACGGCAATGGCCAGAAGACCGGTCCAAAGAAGGCTGGCACCGCCGAGACGCTGGACAACAGAATTCGCTTGGCCCGCCTGAAGGGCTACGAGGGCGATCCGTGCGGCGAGTGCGGGCAGATGACGCTCGTCCGCAGCGGCTCCTGCTCCAAATGCGATACGTGTGGGGCGACCTCTGGATGTAGCTGACCTCCGCGAAGGCGTTGTGCTCTGGCCTGAAAAACCGGAACCTGGTGGAAAAAGCGAAAAGGTAGTTGCAACCCGCTGCGCCGGCATAGTAGATTGAAAGAAAGAAGACAAGGACCCTTCGTTCTTCGACCGGGGGCGACGGGGCCAAGGAGGGTCGAAGACGAAGCTGCGGACTATCCCAACGTGCAAATTCGGCCCGGAGGCCCCGACGGTCGCGCAAGCGCTGGCAAGACCTGAGCCGAATGATTCGGAAAGGAGCGATCGCCATGATCTATGGCGAGCCAGAAACATCGCGGTTTCTGGTCGCGGTGCAGCGCCTCAAGCGCCGTCAGCGCCGCAAGGAGCGTCAAACCCGGCTAGCCAAACAGCGTGTCCGTGCCGTGCTTCGGAAGATGCGGGATTGCTAGACCGGCGGTGGCCTCGTGCAGAAGCCAGTAGGGTGGGTGGGCCCACCCGATCCCCTACGCCCGATTGGTTTACACCAGCGGTTGCACAGCGCCGAAGACAAGACCACAAGCCCTGTTCCACCGATCAACAGGGGATCCGCGGAACAGGGCGTTCTTGTTGCCACGCCGCTTCCTGTTTACTTTCCCTGTTGGTGCTTCTCTCCGACCGAGCCATCCTCCCAGCATGAGACCCGTGCGCGGCGTCCGGGTCTCCCACAACGTAGCATGGTTCCAAGATGGGTGGCACGCCCTGAGTCTTCGAAGGGCGTGACTGTGTTTTCGCGACTCCGCACGCCCTTCGAAGACTCAGGGCGTGCCACCCAGACGGGTCCCTCACAACGTAGCCGACCGCGGCAATCAGGAAACGACGGATGCAGCTGCTCCTGGGCGCGGCGATCATCGGGGCCGCCATCTACGCCATTACTCGGCGCGTGGAGGTGCGCCTCGTCCTGCTGCTGGCCGCCTTGGCCCTGGGCACCCTGGCTGGGCAGCCCACGGTCATCCTCCGCAGGTTTCTCAGCACTTTCGCCGATGAGAAGTTCGTCGTCCCCATCTGTACCGCCATGGGCTTTGCGTATGTGCTGCGCCACACCGGTTGTGAGCAGCACCTGGTCCATCTGCTCGTTCGGCCGCTGCGGCGCGCGCCGGCCTTGCTCATCCCAGGTACGGTCCTCGTGGCCTTTTGTGTCAATATCCCGGTCATTAGCCAGACCAGTACCGCGGTGACCATCGGTTCGGTGGTGATCCCGCTACTCCTGGCGGCGCGCATCTCGCCCTTGACCACCGGAGCGGCGTTACTGCTGGGCTCGTCGATTGGGGGCGAGCTGCTCAATCCGGGTGCGCCCGAGCTGCGCACGACCGTGGAAGAGACGCTGCGCATCTCCAAGCTGCTCGACGCCGAGGCACCGATGGTCCTGACGGGCAAGGAATGCGTCGATCGGATTGTGCCGCTCGACCTGATTCAGCTCAGCATTGCCACAGCCCTCTTCTGGG
>JBGQLF010000849.1:0-5418 GCA_041499985.1 Gemmataceae bacterium | reverse complement strand
GGCGTGGCCTTCGTCTCGGTCGGCTACCGCCTGTCGCCGCAGGTGCAGCACCCCGCCCATATCCAGGACGTGGCCCGAGGCTTCGCCTGGACGGTGGCCAATATCAGCAAATACGGCGGCAACCCCGGGGCCATCTTCGTCAGCGGTCATTCGGCCGGCGGCCACCTGGCAGCGCTGCTGGCCACGGATGAGAATTACCTCCGGGCCGAGAGACTGTCGCTCAACAACATCAAGGGCGCCATCCCGATCAGCGGGGCCTTCGTCGTTTCTCCGAAGATGAAGGACGTCTTTGGCGAGGACGCGGCGGTCTGCAAGAAGGCATCGCCGCAAACACACGTCCGCGCGGGGCTGCCGCCCTTTCTGGTCCTCTACGCCGACAACGACATGCCCATTTTGATGAAACAAGCGGAGGCGTTCGCCCCGGCCCTGAAAGAGAAGAACGTCGAGGCGACCCTGATTCAGGAGAAGGATCGCAACCACGGCTCCATCATGATGCGGATGGCCGCTGAGGAGGACCCCGCTACACAGGCCGTGCTGGAGTTCATTGCCCGGCACTCGAACCTGAAGCTGACGGTCTCCGACGCCCAGGACTTGAAAGAAAGCCCGGTGCCGCAGCAAGGTTTCGATAAGGTTCGCGAAGGAACCCAAAAGGGCAAGCTGGAAAAAGTTGACTATGATTCCAAATCGGTCGGCGTCAAGCGCTGGATGGAGGTCTATACCCCCCCCGGCTATTCCACAAACAGGAAGTATCCCGTGCTGTATCTGCTCCATGGCGCGGGAGGGAATGAGAACAAGGAGTGGACCAGCCAGGGCAAGGCGAATGTGATTCTCGATAATCTCATTGCCGACAACAAGATCGTGCCCCTGATCGTCGTCTTCCCCAACGGCAATGCCACGGGTCCCGTCAAGGGAGAAGCTGCGCCGAAGATTGCCGGCGGCCCCAAGGGCGGCGGCAAGAAGGGAGGTTTCTTCGGCCCGGGCTGGGGAGAGAACTTCACCAACGATTTGCTGAGGGACATCATCCCCTATATCGAGTCACACTATTCGACCTATACCGATGCCGAGCATCGCGCTCTGGCCGGGCTCTCCATGGGCGGCATGCAGACCAGGACCATCGCCCCGGCAAACCTCGACACGTTCGCCTACCTCGGCGTGTTCAGCGGCGGCAACATCCTGCCGGAAAACATCAAGGATCTGAATGCCTTCAAGAAGCAAGTAAAACTCGTGTTCATGAGTTTCGGCAACAAGGAGCCTTCCACTCCCAAGGGCGGGGGCAACGCCATCCGTGGTCCAGAGGGTATCAAGCTCGCCGCCCAGGCCCTGAACAAGGATGGCATCGCAGCCGTCGACTATGTCTCCCCCGAGTCCGGGCACGATTTCACGACCTGGAAACGCAGCCTGTATTTCTTCACTCCGATGTTGTTCCGAAACAACAGCAAGCATTGAGAGGACAAGGAGTCCGTCGGGAGTCGAATCGGCCAGCAGGGTGATTCGACTCCCGACGGCTACGAGCCAACCAAAAAGGAGTCTCGCAGCGGTCTGCTAATGGATGAGCAAGAGGCGGTGTTATCCATCGTAATTCTCCTAAGTGCCAGATCACAACCAGCGTAGACCAAGCAACCGCCCTGTTGCGGGCCGGCCTCCACCTTTGAGCAAAGGAAACCGAGCCATGAAGCGTCGTGAATTCCTCAAGGCGACGGCCGCCGGAGCCGGACTGGCGATCCTCCCCGGTAGTGTCTGCGGGCAGGCGCCGGCAACTCCTGCCGCCCGGACCCAGGACTTGACCCTGCGGCAGGCAGCTGGCGAGCGCATGCTAATTGGCTGCGCGGTCAACTCCTTCACCCTGGGCAGGCCGGCACTTGCCTCCATCATTCCCCAGCAGTTCAGCTGCTTGACGGCGGAAAATGAAATGAAGCCTTTCGCCTTGCAGCGCGCCCGCGGGACCTTCACCTTCGATCGGGCGGACCGCATCGTGGACTTTGCCCGGTCCCACAACATGCAAGTCATTGGCCACACGCTCTGCTGGCACGCCCAGGCGCCCCGCTGGCTGTTTCAGGACGAAAGCGGCCAGCCGCTCGGACGCGAGGCCGCCCTGGCGAACCTGAGAGTCCATATCGAAACGGTCGTCCGACACTTCCGCGGCAAGGTCAGGGGCTGGGATGTGGTAAACGAGGCGATCAACGATGACCCCCAGCCCGACCTGCGGAGCGTGCCGGCACGTCGCGCCATCGGCGACGACTACATTCTCAAGGCCTTCGAGTTTGCCCATGCGGCCGATCCGAACGTCGAGCTTTATTACAACGACTACAACATCGATACCGGCAGCAAACGGGAGCGGGCGCTCCGTCTCATTCGCCGAATCAAACAAGCTGGTTTGCGGATCGACGCCGTGGGGATTCAGGGACACTGGCTGCTTGCTGAGCCCAGCGTGGCCGAGATTGAGCGCGGTATCGAGGCATTCATTAACGAGCGGGTCAAAGTCCACGTCACCGAAATGGACATCGACGTGCTTCCCGGAAGGCGCGGCGCCGGGGCAGACGTCAACGCCACGCAGCAGCAAGCGACCAACCCCTACCGCAATGGCCTGCCGGACGAGATGCAACAGCGCCTGGCGGAGCGCTATGGCGGTTTGTTCGCCATGTTCATGCGGCATCGCGAAGTCACGCGCGTGACCATGTGGGGCATCGGCGACGGCCAATCCTGGTTGAATGGGTATCCCGTTCGGGGCCGGACCAATCATCCGCTCTTGTTTGATCGCCAGTTGCAGCCAAAGCCGGCCTACCGTGCCGTCATCCGGGCACTTCGGCCCGCATAAAAAAGAGGCCGGCAAAAACGGGGCACCTTGCGTGGGGGCCGCTGGAGTATGTCACCACTCCAGGATGAGCAGCGACACACCTTGCCGCGGCAGAGAGAACCTGAGGTTGGCGCGCCGGTTCTCGACGACGAGAGTCCTCGGTTCGTGCAATGCGGCCAGTTGACCGGCCAACTCCAGGTCGCGAAACTGTTCGAGCGTCGGCCGTGCGGGGGAGCCCATTCTTTGCCAGGCCGTGAAGGCATTACTGTGGTCTTCGTCGATGCGGAAATGCCGCAGGCTCGGACGTCCCCTTTCGATCGGCAAGCCCGAGAGCGTGAGCTGCACGTCGGCAGCCGGGCCGGGGACCTGATCGTCGTGGTAATGCCACGCCATGACGCAGAGCTTGTTCGTGTCAAGGCTGGCAAAGGCTGCGACGTCGGGCCTCTCGCGCACGCCGTTACGGAGTATCGCGTCCAGGGGCACGGCGGCGTCGCTCTCGATCAGGAGCCGCCGTCCGCTCATCTTGGCGAACATGCGGAAGACATTGAGCACGGGCTTGTCGATGCCGCCAGTCGCCAGGGAGCGAAAGCCGGCGAACAGCGGCTGATCCTCGAACTCAAAAGCCCAGGTCAGGGCGCCTTCGAGGTTGATGCCGTGGCGATCCGCCAGCTCGTGCTTGCGGGCGAAGCTGGCCGCGGTGTAGCTGGCGTAGAGCGTGCCGTTGCGATAGCCGTTCTGCGGATAAACCGCCGCCGAGCAGGCGGCGCAGCCATCCGGGTCGGATTCGCCAATGATGATCGGCCTGTTCCGCAGCTCGGGAAAAGAAGCGATGATGCGGAAGTTTTCGTCAATCGTGCGGAGCTGGTTGGCAATCCCCATGCGCACGTGGCCATCCACGAAGCGCGGCGATCCCTTGGCATGAAAGGAGATGAAATCGAGCGGCGTGCCGCGCTGGCCCGTCGCGTAGTTCGTGCCACGGACGCAGTGTTCGAGAAAGTCGCGCAGGTACTGGCCCCCGCCGGCGGTGTCGGGCCCACCGACGCGTGCGGTCGGCAGGGCCCGCCGTACTGCGTGAATGGCGGCGTCGTGGAGCCGGCGAAACTCCTGAGCCGTGCCCTGCCAGTAGCCGATGTTCGCCTCGTTCCACACTTGCCAGTACCAGCGCTCGACTTCGGTCCGTCCGTAGCGCTGCACGCAATGGCTGGCCCACTGGAAAACCAGCTCGGCCCAGCGATTGAAGTCCCTGGGCGGATAGGCCCACCCGGTGAAAAGATCCTCCCTGCCGCCAGGCCGCCAGCGGTGCTGGTAGGGCTCCGGCCGGACCGACAGTTCCCGAGGCATGAAGCCGATTTGGGCGTAGGGCCGAACACCGCGATGGAGATAGGTGTCGAAGATGCGATCCAGGATCTGCCAATTGTAGACCGGGTTGCCTCGCTCATCCTCGCGGTACGCGCCGGTGGAACCCCATTTGAGGGCGGGTGTACCATCGCCGGAGGTGAGCAGATTATGCGCGCGAAAGAAAACCTCGCGCGGACGCAATTCGCCGAGTTCGCGGAGGAGCTTGTCGCCGTCTCTCAGGTAGGAATAGTTTGGCTCGTCGGCACCGAAGAATCGCCAGATGGGCCGCAGTGGTCCACGGGCCTGATCGACATGGACGCGCATGGAGACAGCCCGCTCCTGATTCGCGCCCGGATCTCGCGCCAGCGCGGTGTCCACCAAGCAAAGTGCACCAGCCGCGGCGCCGGTACTTCGTAAGAATTCGCGTCGCTGCATGGGGACCTCAGAAGGCAAGTGGGTGTGCATTTTGACCGGTACGATTGGACAGAGTTCGCGGCCTGGGCTGTGCCATTGTACCCGAAGTTGCCGCACAAACGCCCTTGCCGCTCTTCAGCCGGCCGGTGCCGTGGAATTCCCGATGTCCTTGCCAGACTACCGTGGCACTGCTTTCGGGACAGGAGAGATTGCGCAAAAACCTTTAGGAAAAGCGCAGGCCCTGGCACGGCAAGAGCATCCCGCTACTCTGAAAATCATGAATCCCATCATTCAATCCACGCCGGCGAAAGCGTCTCGGCCCAGACTGCGTGACTATCGAAGCGCCGGGCCTGGACGCCGCCGCTCGCACGGTTGGCCAACCCATGGCCGTACCTCGATAATTTCAAATCAACGATTGCATCCAATCGCTCGTCAACACAGATGTCCAATCAAGCCCGGGACTGAGAATCATCGCCGCCTGAGCGTCGGCGAGCACGGTCTTGCTTTCAACCAATTGCACCGTCGTGCCCACGAGTCCAGCGCTCGCTATTGCGTGAAATGCAACGTTCACCAGGCTGCCGGCTTGGTCGATCCCATTGCTGTTTGCTTGCACCAGTGGCGGCAAGCTGAGCGTTGGATCGAAGCCAAAAGGCGATGTGAAAAGATTGTCGGCAATCGCGGGATTGGGCAGTGCCGGAATCTTGGCGACTTTGAGCGCCAACAAATAATTGCTCATTAACGAAGTGCTGTTGGCTGTCACCGCATTGTCGCCACTCACATCGCCGATGATGGCGGGATCGAGCAAGGTAAATGCCGTGAAGCCCGTGTTGAGTGTGGAAGCGACGTTGGCGATTAAGCCCTTGTCCACGCCG
>JBGQLF010000848.1:0-5420 GCA_041499985.1 Gemmataceae bacterium | reverse complement strand
GGTGGGTCTGGAAGTCTATAGCAGCCGCCGGCCGGAGGACAAATCGGGCATCGTGTCGCTCATGGTACCGGGCGCCGATGTGCGCCAGCTGCTCCAGCGCTGCCGGGCGGCAGGCATCGCCATCAACCAGCGAGCGGGCCGCATTCGGGTCAGTCCGCATTGTTATAACACGCACGAGGAGATCGATCGCCTGCTCGAGCTGCTGTGTCCCACTGTGGCAAACGGGGGGCACTAGCCCCGAATTGCAGATTTCAGATTTTAGATTGCAGATTTGAGCCGGTGGATCTGCCTTTCAATCTACAATCTGCAATCTGCAATCTGAAATGAAAGGAGACTTATGGCTGCGTCGTCGAATCATCGTGTTGCCGTCTATACCGGCGTCTTCGACCCGGTCCACCTGGGACATCTGGATATCATTCAGCGCGGAAGCCAGATCTTCGACCGGCTGGTGGTCGGCGTGGGCATCAATCCGGAGAAGGCATCCTTCTTTACCCTGGAGGAACGCGTCCAGCTGCTGAAGGCGGTCGTGTCGCCTTATCCCACCGTGGAGGTCCGGCCATTAACTGGATTGGCGGTCCGTTTTGTACGCGAAATGGGCGCCCGCGTGATGTTGCGCGGGCTGCGCACCACCAGCGACATGGAATACGAATTCACCATGTCGCTGACGAACCTGGCGCTGGATCCGGAGATCGAAACCGTTTTTCTAATGGCCAAGGAAACCTATTCCCATATCAGTAGCACGCTGATCCGCCAGATTGCCTCGTTCCAGGGCGATCTGGAAAAGTTTGTGCCGCCCGAAGTGAAGACCTTTCTCCAGAACCGCCAACGCGGCTTGTAGGAGTGATCTCGATGGCCGACACTGTCCTTCCCCAACCCGATCCGCAGGCGTTCGATCGCTTCCTCCGGGCCCAGAGCCTGGCCTGGCACGCGAACGATCAGCCGCCGCCCGACCGTCCCACCTGGCAGCAGCGCCGCGCCCGCTTGCGCGAGGCGATGTTTCAGGCGATGGGACCTTTCCCCGACAAGCCGGCGTCCCTGGAGGCTCAAGTGCTCGGGGTGTTGCAGCGTCCTGGTTATCGCATCGAAAAAGTCGTTTTTCAAAGTCGGCCCGATGTCTGGGTCACCGCCAACGCCTATGTGCCCGCTCCGGTCCGAGGGAAGCTGCCGGCCGTGCTCGTCGTCCATGGCCATTGGCCCTGGGCGCGCATCGATCCGGTGGTGCAGGCCCGGTGTCTGGGCCTGGTCCAGCTCGGCTTCTTCGTGCTGGCCGTGGATGCTTTCGGCGCCGGCGAGCGTTATCCAACTCCGGCGCGCGGGACCTACCATGGGGCCCTCTTCGGCAGCACGCTCTGGCCGGTGGGTCAGACCCTGCTCGGCATGCAGTTGTACGACAACCGCCGGGCGGTCGATTATTTGTGCTCCCGGCCGGAGGTAGATGGCGACCGGCTCGGCATCACCGGAGCTTCGGGCGGCGGCAACCAGAGCATGTACGCGGGCGCTCTCGAGGAGCGCTTCCGAGCCGTCGTGCCAGTTTGCTCAGTGGGCACCTTCCAGGCGTACTTGCATGCCGCTTGCTGTGTCTGCGAGGTCCTTCCGGGAGGGCTGCGCTTCGCCGAAGAGGGGGATGTGCTCGCCCTGGTCGCACCCCGGGCCCTGCTCGTCATCAATGCAACTCAGGATGCGTTTCAGTTCAGCGTGGGCGAAGCGGAAAGGAGCCTGACGCGTGCCCGAGCCATCTTCCAGCTCTACGGCGTCGAGAACAAGCTCCGGCACGCTACCTTCGAGTCCGGCCACGCCTACAATCAGCCGATGCGCGAGGCGGTGTATGGCTGGATGACGCGCTGGCTCAAGGACGAGGGCGACGGCAAACCGATCCCCGAGCCCAGCCACGAACTCGAAAGGCCGGAGGACCTGCGTTGCTATCCCGACAACGCCCGGCCCAAAGGCTTTCTGTTTCCGCCAACCTGGGCCGCACGCGAAGCGCGGGCGCTCTTGGCCAAGTACGGCGAGCGCCGGCCGGATCATTCCCAGGAGTGGGAATCGTCCGCGGTCCATCTGCGCACGCAGCTCCGCAAGCAGATCTTGGGCGATTGGCCGGAGTTACCCAAGCCGGCCGCACAGCTGGGCAAGAGTGCGACGGCCGAGCAGGTGACCACGACTCCCGTGTTGCTGCACCCCGAGCCGAACTTGCCTCTGCCGGTACTGCTCCTGAGCAAGGGTCGCGAGCAGGGCAAGAAACCGACCTGTATTCTCTTGCACTTGGAGGGCAAGGCCCAGGCATGCAAGCATCCGTTGGCCGCGGCCCTTCTGGAGAAGGGCTGGATGATCGCGGCGCCGGACTTACGCGCCACGGGAGAAACGGCTCCGGCGAACGATGCCGTTGCCGGCGCGCCCGATCATAACAGTGCCGAACACGCCCTGTGGATTGGCCGACCGCTCCTGGGACAATGGCTGTTTGATGTCCTGTGCCTGCTCGATTGGCTGGCCCTTCAGCCGGCGCTGGATTCGACCCGTTTCGCCGTGGCGGGGATCGGCCCGGCCGCCCTGGTGGCCCTGTGTGCGGCGGGCATGTTCGAAGAGCGTCTGACGGCGGCGCTGGCAGTGGGTGGACCCACGACGCTGGTCACGGAGCAAGCGTACGCGGCGGGAACGCGCATGGGTCTCCTGGCACCGGGGATTCTGCGGCTGGGCGATATCCCGCAGTTGGCGGCTCTCGTGGCGCCGCGCCGGCTGATCCTGGTGGACGGCGCTACGCCCCAGGGGCAAAAACTCGACGCGAAGCAACTGCACGAAGCGTTTGCCTTCACCCGCTCGATTTACAAATTGTTCCAGGCGGAGACCAAGCTGACCGTGCAGGAAGGAGGCCGCTTCGATGTCTTGGTGGAGGCGTTGTAGTTTATCGTTTCGCGGGGAGCCGCTGGCAACCGCGGAGAACGCGGTCGCCCGAGGCTCCCCGCGAGGCGGTTCCGTATAATGAAAGAACGGGGACTGTTCTTTCTCGATTGCAAGGTCTACACTGCGCATGGCCGCCGCACTCTTCTCGACCGTTCCGCCGCGCTGGGAACTGGCCGCGGAAATGATTGCCGTCAAAATCCGCTGGGTTGGCCTCCTCGTCGGCTACCTGGTCGTCAATGTCGACGATCCCGGGACCGAACGCCGGCTGATCCTCAACGCCATCCTGGCTCTCGGAGCCATTTATGCCCTGCTCGATACCTATTACAGCCTGCGCGGGCGCGTTTTCCTGGGTCGTTATCCCCTATCCATCTCCCTGATGGAAGCGCTCTTCATCGGTTTGCTCTGCTTCTACCACGGCGGCCTGGAAAGCTCCTTCCGCTACTATTATCTCCTGTCCCTGATTTGCTGCGCGATCCGCCACTCGTCGCGCGTCACCTACGCTACTTGTGCCCTACACTGGGCCAGCTTCAGCACCCTGTACCTGGCCTTGCCGGCAGACCAGCAGCGGGCCTCGACCCTGGTGCTCACGCTGGTAGTGCTCGGCTGGGTGACCTGGGCGAGTGATGCAATGGCGCTGTTGCTCAAGCGCGTCGGCGAGCACCTCAGCCAACTCAACGCGGCGCTCCAGGAAAACCAGGCCCAACTCGAGGCTCGCATTGCCGAGCGCACCCGGGAGTTGCAGGAGGCACAGGCTCATCTGCTGCACCAGGAGAAAATGGCAGCGTTTGGGCTGTTGGCGGCGGGCATTGCTCACGAAGTCGGCAACCCGCTGACCTCGATCAGCTCGCTCGTGCAGATGCTTCAGCGGCGCGAATCCGATGGCTATACCCAGGAGAAGTTGACACTGGTGAGCGGCCAACTTCAGCGCATCCAGACCACGCTGCGCGAACTGATGAATTTCAGCCGGCCTGCCACGACGGCGCGGACGCGCATTGCCCTGGGCGACATTCTTGCCGAGGCCTTGAACATCGCCAAGTATTACAAACGCATCAAGGGCCGCTCCATCTCTCTGAACGTGGCGCCGGATCTGCCTCCGCTGGTCGGTGTGCGGGACCAACTCATCCAGGTCTTCCTCAACCTGGTGCTCAACGCCGTCGATGCCACGGGGAAGGGCGGACGCATCGACTTGAATGTCGAACAGCGTCCGGAAGAGCTGTGCGTCTCGGTGCGGGATAATGGGGTTGGGATTGCCCCGGAACAGATGAGTCGGCTGTTCCAGCCTTACTTCACGACCAAGCCGCACGGCACCGGCTTGGGCCTGTTTGTGACGCGCAAGCTGGTGGCCGATCACGGCGGCACGGTGGAGTTTACCTCCCAGCTCGGTGAGGGGACGATCTTCTGGGTGCGCCTGCCCGTGGAGCGTGAGCGAGTAGAGCGTGAGCGAATGAGAGAGTGGGAGAATGAGGGCGCCACGTCCAGCACTCTGACGGCCCCAGTTTCTCACTCTCCCACTCCGTAGGGAGTCCTGTCATGCCTGCACCCGCGGCCCCAGCGGTGGCTCAGATCTTGGTCGTCGATGACGAGCTGTTAATCCGCGATACCCTGGCCGAGTACCTGATGCAGGAAGGTTTCACCGTGTCGGCTTGCGCCGATGGCGAAGAGGCCTTGAGCCTGGCCGAGACGCGTGGCTTTGATGTCGCTCTGTGTGATGTTCAGCTGCCGGGCATGGATGGCCTGGAACTGCTCGAACGGCTCCTGAAAATCAGCCCTACCACCTTCGTCCTCTTGATCACCGCCTTCGCCACGGTGGAGAGTGCGGTCGAAGCTTTTCAGCGCGGGGCCCATGATTATCTGATGAAGCCGATCCTGTTGCACGAGGTGCTCAACAAGATCCAGCGTCTCTTGGCCTATCGGGAGCTGTTTCGCGAAAACCAATGGCTGCGGCGCGAGCTGCACCGGAGTTACGACGCCGATCACATTGTCGGCCGGAGCCTGGCGATGCAGCGCGTGCTGGCCATGGTCGAGAAGGTGGCGCCGACGCGCTCGACCGTGCTGTTGACGGGCGAAAGTGGCACGGGCAAGGAGTTGATCGCCCGGGCCATCCATCAGCGGGGCACCGGCCGGGAGGCGCGTTTCCTGGCCGTCAACTGCGCTGCCATTCCGCACGAGTTGCTGGAAAATCAACTCTTTGGACATCGCAAGGGCGCGTTCACTGGGGCTGATCGGGATCAGGCAGGCGTCTTCGTCCACGCCGGTTGCGGCACCGTGTTCCTGGACGAGATCGGCGAGCTACCGCTGGCGACGCAGGCCAAGCTGCTTCGTGTCCTCTCGCAGAAGGAGATCCTGCCCGTCGGGGCCAACGAACCGATTCGGGTCGAGGCCCGGGTGCTGGCGGCCACGAACAAGGATCTGGATCGCGAGGTGGAGCAGGGCCGGTTCCGCGACGATTTGTATTATCGGCTCAACGTGGTGAGCATCCGGCTGCCGCCCCTGCGCGAACGGCGCGAGGACATTCCTGACCTGGT
>JBGQLF010000847.1:0-5422 GCA_041499985.1 Gemmataceae bacterium | reverse complement strand
GGATAGCGCGTGGCATGGCAGAAGGTTCCCCAAGTAGACAACCGAGCAAGAGCGAACGACAAGGCTTTACTCTACCACACTACTCCCTTGTGCAAAACCTCATGGCCAATTGTTGTGCAAAAGGTTATGGCCGGTAACAGCACCTCTCGGCGCTGCGCGGCTTCTTCGACCGCCTCGTGCAGCGCCACGTCGTCATTTTGAATCCGGCAGCTTCGGTGAAGGGAGTGAAAGAGCAGGTGGTCGAGGGGAAAACCCCGGAGATCACCCTCGATCAGGCGAGCAGGTTGCTGAACTCTATCAAAACCATCGACAAGCGGAATGGCGCCGAGGCCGCCGACGTGGTGGGGCTGCGCGACCGTGCCGTTCTGGCAACGCTGGCCTATACCGCCTGCCGGGCCGGGGCGCTCGCCAGGCTGCGCTTGCAGGATTTGCAGCACGACGGCGAGCAGTACGTGCTGCGTTTCCACGAAAAGGGCGGCAAATCGCGGGAAATCCCTGTGCGCCTCGATTTGCAACGCATCCTCCTGGCCTACGTCGAAACGGCGAAGCTGGCGGCGGAACCGAAAGACCGGGCCTTGTTCCGCTCGGCCGTCCGCCGGACTCGGCAGCTGACGGTGCGGCCGCTGACCGCCAAAGCCGTGTGCGAGCTGGTCAAGCGCCGGCTCAAGGATGCGGGGCTGCCGACACGGCTGTCGCCGCACTCGTTCCGAGTAACAGCTATTACAGATCTGCTAACTCAGGGCGTTCCGCTTGATGACGTGCAGTATCTCGCCGGGCACTCCAGCCCGCGGACGACGCGGCTCTATGACCGGCGGCAGAAGAAGGTGACGCGGAATATTGTGGAGAGGATTTCGATCTCGGTGGAGTGAGGCGTACTTGACCGGCGGTGCCTCAGAGAACTGTGGTGGAGAGGGAAGCGCGCAAGGGTTTGTGCCAGAGGATACCCGTGGAGACGGGATCCGGCGAAGGAGCGCTCCCCTCGGGAGAGAAAGGTGTTGCGGCCGCACCCGGTGAGCCAGGTTCTCCGGGGCGCGGCCCAAACGGTCCCGCCAACGAGCGTGAGCCCCGGCTTTATGATCAAGCGGCACCGGACAGCCCTCGGAGTCCAAGGGGACTCGAAGGGCTGGCCGGTCGCTGTGGGGACTACGTTCGGCGCTGGTGCCGGTGGGTCACGAGTGGGCGGTCGGGCATTCGGTTATCGGAGACGCTGCTTCACGGCGGCGTCGCGCCAGGCGCGCCCCGACTAACCCTCCGATGCCCGCAAGCGCGAGCGTGAGTGACGCGGGCTCCGGGACGACCGTGGCCGCGGGGGCGGGGACGGTAAGCTTGGCGAAGCCGTATAGCCCGTAGAGCTGCGTGGGGGCCTGGGTGTTACTTGCAAACCAGGGCGTCAGCGGGCTGCTCGCGAGGCCATATACGGGTGCAAACGGATTCCCGAGCTCGTTTCCGAAAGGTTGCCCCACCCAGACTCGTGTTCCGAGTGGTGTGACGGTGGACCCGTTTTCCTCGATCGTTAGGAATGGGGTAGCGGCAGGGCTAGGGCCCGCCATTGCGAAGGTCGTCGCGCTTGTACCGATCTGTACATCATTGAGCAAATACACCGGCGCGGAGCCGGTGAAAAAATTCGCGACATTATTGTCCGTGCGTGTGGTGCCGTAGACTTTCCAAGTGGGCGTCACACCGCCGTACGTGATACCTGCCGCCGCGGTTGTGACAAATGCGTCGTAGGTTCCGATAACCGTGCTTGTGGCGGTTGTTGTGGTGGAGGTCGCGAAGATGACGAAGAATTGGTCTCCCGGGTTGAGTCCGGTGGGTGTGGTTATCATGAAGCTAGCCCTAGCTTCAGCGGCGAATCCGGCAGCGAGCATCAGAGCGAGGAACGCGAGCACTGTCGAACGGGACATCGATCTAATCTCCAAGAAGGTGTGAACGGCCTCTATGCTGGGCGTGCTTCCGTTAGCAAGCCGACTAGCCTGTGTGTACGCAGTTTTCGTGCCGCTTGGATCCGACTTTCCAAGTCGAACTCCTCTGGCCATCGGATCCTCGGCGCAAGCATCTGTGAAATAAAGAGATCGGCGTCCGCCCTGTCGGCCGCCGTGCGACGAGAACTGGGGCGGCGCTGCAGACCGACGGCGGTGCGGTGTCAATGAACATGTAAACACGCGTAAACACGCGTGTTTACATGTTGATAATGGAACGCAACGCCTGTCCTGCGTGTGGTGGCCAGGTCGTGGGGTAGCGCGATCCTCGGCAGACACGCGAACATATCCGAGCGGACCCTATCCGGGCATGTCAGGAAGCATCGTGGTGACAGCCCGCCGCCGACTCTGCCCGGGGGTCGGGGGAAAGCCAAGCGCCGCGGCCGGGTGATGGAGAGGGCTGATTTTGTCCTTGAGGCTTCGCCATGCTGATTGGCTATGCCAGAGCCTGCCCCAACGACGCCGACGCCTTTGGCCAGTTGCAGGCGCTTCACGCTGCCGGCTGCGAGACAGTCTTCATCGAGAGCGCCACTGGCGGACGCTGGCAGCGGCCTGAACTGGATCGCCTGCTCGGGCAGCTTCGCAGGGACGACGTGGTCGTAGTCTGGAGACTCGACCGGCTGGCACGGTCACTGGCGGACGTGCTTATGATCATGGAGCAAATCGACCGGGCCGGAGCGGGTTCACACGGTCTGGTTCGTTTGTGCAATGCTTGTCAATCCCTCGCGGCTCCATGAACGATAAGTGGTTTTATCGTTCACGGAACCTGGCACTCGGCAAAGGAGACCTCCAGGGGGAAATAGTGAACGGAGATTAACTTGTAGGAGGACACCAATGCGCAAGGGGCACTCCCCGATTTTATAAGTGCTGTGGTTTCATTGCGGTCAGTGTGGAGGGGTAGCAGGCCTGGCCAGTGACTTGTCTCGCGCCCTGCAAGTTACCGGCCAGGGTCTTAGTATCGGAAGGGATCCCCCTATAACTTCTTGAGGATCTCGGCCACTTTGTCCTCAAACAGCTTCTGCCATTCGGGTGCTACGAGGCAATCACAATCTTCCTGGGCTCCGCCACTGTTACGCAGTTGCTTGGCCGTTGGCGTGTAATAGATGTAACCGTTCGTGTACCCAGAAACAAAGGTGTGTTTGTGGGGCGACGTCTTCTTGATGTTCAGCCCGATTTCTACTGTCAGTTCTCCGGGGAAGGTGATCAGCACGAACTCCCCGATCCGCACACCGACAGTCTCCACCTCGAGGGGCTTCCGTCCGGCGGCCAGATTGATCTCCTGGTTTTTCCGCAACAAGGCCAGGTTCGTTTGATTCCGAATGAGCTCCTCCATGATCAGGATGTTGTCCATGTAGAGTTTCATATTCTTGCGGTTCTGGGCATCGAGCCGGACCAGGTCCTCGCGGCCAATCATCTGCTCGTGCAAGTAACGGTGCGAGGAGTACGACGGGTACTCCCTCGACAGTTCGTACTGCACGATCAGCGGAAGGAAGGTCTTCAGGTTGAGACTCGTTCCTTGCAAGGACTGCAGCAGTTTGGTCTGCTCGGCTTGCATCTGGCTAATGCGTTGGGCGAAATCGGCGCGCGGCAGCTTCAGCGTTTCATTGATGACCGTCAACGAACCGCTCTCGTGGCTCTTGATTTTTCGCAAGGCTTGCAGGACGCTGAGTCCCAGCATGTTGCCCAGCGGTTCGCCATCGCGAGGATTATGGACATCCTTGTACTGGATCGGATTGATGTCCCCGCCACAGCCCTGCAGGAACAGAGCGATCGTGCCATCGCTTAGATTATTCTCGATCACTCTGCAAGCGTGCCCGGTCACGTCCGCGGTGTTCCCACCGCTGGCAGACCCCTGGATGGGATGACAAGCGAAGTTATAAACGACAGCCAGCGTCTGCCCGTCCTGCTTGTCCAGTCGAAGAATGCCGATTTGCGGGTCGATCGGACCAACCTCGGCGACCGCTTCGTCCGGTGCAAGAGAATAGGCGTGACGCATATCCACTTGTCTGCCATTCTTCAGCTTGAACCGGCGATTCTCCATGATGCGGTCTTCACGGCCGACGCCGGTTCCGACCGTCACGGGAACCAGGTTCTGCGCCGCTTCTTTCACCGCCCGAAAAGTCCGCTCAGCCACATCGGAACAGACAACTCCGTGACAGTGGCTGGCATTGATCAGGACATTGGTGGGATTGATGTTGAGTTCTTTCTGGATCCGGGAGCGCACTTTCCCCAGATAATCGTTGCCAATATACCCAATCTCGCCGATCGCAACGGCATCGACGCTGACGATGACTGCGATCGTGGCGTCATTCTTGAGCACCAAGGCTTTTGCATACAGGGGATCGTTGACCGGACCCGCGGTCGTGTTCGTGATGTCTACTTTGGCGACTCCTGCCCAAAGCCCAGCACCCTTGGCAGCCTTGACTGGCTGCTTCAGGACCGGGTCGGCGGGCTGTTCCTTGGGCATGGGGGAAGCCGCGGGTTCGGGTGTTTTCTGGGCGGAAGACTCCGCGGCTGTCGGCTCAACGCCATCCATGTGTTCGTGACACGGATCGCATCCGACCAGCGTGACGATCGACAGGAGAAGTGAACGGCAACGGAACATGATGAGTACCCCTGATAGTGCAAAGCAAAAGGTGTGACAGAACCGATCGTTGATGCCCGCGGGCTTGCTAGAGGGCCTGATGGATGGTTGTGCCGCCCGAACGGCTGGCGAATGTCGGCTACGGGTCTGTGCGCCAATCAATGCGAGGAGGCTGCATTGGCTGTTCGTAGGCGCCCTTTCAGGTGGAAGACGGCCGTTCCGCCTGAAGGCGGGACTACAAACGCGGGCGTCGAACAGAATCTTCTTTCCCCTTTTCGCACCGACTCTGAGAAGCGGCGGACCCTCACTTGGTTGTCAACTCGAAGTTCGCGGAATTCGTTCCCCCCGCGGGGACGTCGTAGTACAGCGGAGCTTTCTCGGTAGAGTATTTGTTCGGCACTTTCTCCGGCGCTACCATCTTGAACTTCCCTTCCTCTGGATCGTTTGCGGGCCGTTCCATCTTGAGCGTTGTGATCATGACACGGCTGCGCCCAACCGTCGCTCCCTTGTCCTTGAACACTGTCGTGAGGGAGTAGTTGCCGTTGGAGTCGGTCACGCCGCTCGACTCGGGGCCCGACAGGGCTCCAGCATTGGCCGTATGCACGGGTTGGAACGTCACCCGTGCATTCGCGAGGGGATTGCCATCGAGCGTCACCCGCCCGGAGACAGCCGCTGTCTTGTACGGCTTCGAGTCCGAGCAGCCGAGGATGACGGCCACCACGACGAGATATCGCGCCATCTGCATAGATCAGATCCCTTCCATGCCTCTGCGGTGAGGGAACCGGCGTGTTTGGTCGGACGAGCTTGCACGCCGGTTCCCACACGTTAGCCGAGGTATTCTCAGAAGTCCGGCAGCACT
>JBGQLF010000846.1:0-5424 GCA_041499985.1 Gemmataceae bacterium | reverse complement strand
CGGGAGGACATCGTGCTCGCGTTTCATCCGCCCCAACTGCGGCACCTCACCGACTTCGCCCCAGCCTGAACTGGGCCCAGCCTTAGGGGACCGATGTCTCTGCCTGCCTGGACGGGCAGGAATGTCGGTCCTGCCCCTGCTTTGTCTCCTTCACCAGGCGCCGGCAGCGCCAGTTGCCTAATCGAGCGGCCCACACACCGCTTCCACGGCCGCCAGCAGACTCCCCGATCGAATCAATCGCTCGACCGCCTCCAAGTCGCGATGCAGCGTACGATCGCGCCCCAGAGGGCGCACTTGCGTGCGAATATGTTGATACGCAGCGTCAGCTCCCTTCCCCGCGCGCAACGGCTTGTGAAACTCCAACCCTTGCGCCGCGCACAGCAGCTCACACGCCAACACGCGCGTCGCATTGGCGACCACGTTGCGGCACTTGCGCGCCGCTATCGTGCTCATCGACACGTGGTCTTCTCGATTGGCCGAGGTCGGAATCGAATCGACACTGGCGGGAAACGCGCTCGCCTTGTTTTCCGAAACCAGGGCCGCGGCCAGCACTTGAACCAGCATCATGCCCGAGTTGAGTCCCGGTTGCGGCGTCAGGAAGCCCGGCAACCCACTCAGATCGGGATTGACCAGATTCTCGACACGGCGTTCACTGATACTGCTAAGGTCGGTCACGGCCGCGGTCAGTAGGTCTGCGGCCAAGGCGATCGGCTGCGCGTGGAAGTTGCCTCCGGAGACGACTTCGTTGCTGTCGGCGAAGACGAGCGGGTTGTCGGTCGCGGCATTCATCTCGCATTCCACCACGCGGGTAACGTGCGTTATCGCATCCCGTAAGGTGCCGTGTACCTGCGGCATGCAGCGCAGACTGTAGGCATCCTGGACTTTCGCGCAATCGGCATGCGAGACCATGATCGCGCTCTCCTCCAGGAGGCGACGCAGATTGGCGGCACACGCGATCTGGCCGGGATGCGGCCGGATGGCCTGAATGCGTGCATCGAATGGGCGCAACGAGCTCTTGGTCGCCTCCACGGTGACGGCTCCGGCAATGTCCACAACCTTGGCAAGGTGGCGGGCCCGCACCAGCGCGTCGGCCAGGATCGCCGTGCTGATCTGCGTGCCGTTGATGAGCGAGAGCCCTTCTTTCGCCAGCGGTCGATGCGGCTTCAAGTGCACGCGCTGGAGGGCCGCGCGGCCGCTGAGGAGCTTGTGCTTGGCAGCGCCTGTTGGCCGCGCTTCACCGTCGGAGCCGGGTTTCGTGACGAAGGCGTGTCCTTCGCCCATGACCACCAGTGCCAGGTGGGCGAGCGGAGCGAGATCACCACTGGCGCCGACGCTACCCTGTTCAGGGATGGCCGGCACGACGCCACGGTTGTACATCTCAATCAAGGTGGTGATCAGCTCGGGTGTCACGCCCGAATAGCCCTTTGCCAGCGCCTGAATGCGCAAGGCCAAGGCCAGCCGGCTAACGCCGACGCTCAGCCAGGGTCCCATGCCGACGGCATGGCTGCGGAGGAGGTTTTCCTGGAGCGCCAGGACCTCATCCAGCTCGATGCGCTGGTTGGCGAGCTTGCCGAAACCGGTGTTGACACCATAAATAGTGGCCCCGGTGCCCATGAGGCTTTCCAGACAGCGGCGGGCCCGTTCGACGCGCTTGCGCGCCGTCGGCGCCAGGCTCAGGCTCTCCACCTGACCACGCAAGATGCGCTCGGCATCGTCTAGTGTGAGACCGTCGCCAGTCAAGTCCAGCGTGGCTGTCGCAGAAGTTGCTCGGCTCATAGAGGTATAATAGTCACAGCGTGCCCGAAAGTAGGGGTCAGGGGTCAGTACTGAGTACCGAGTACTCAGTACTGATCCCTCCTCCCTGAGCCCTGACTCCCACGGAGAGTAGTTGTCATGTCGACTGCGACCCTAGCCGCCGGCCCTCGCCGGGTCCGTGCTCCGCGTGGCTCCGAGCGCAGCTGCAAGGGGTGGATTCAGGAAGCCGCCTTGCGCATGCTCCTGAACAACCTCGATCCCGAAGTCGCCGAGGATCCTGACCGTCTTGTGGTTTACGGCGGCTCGGGCAAAGCGGCCCGGACCTGGGAGGCGTTCGACACCATCGTGGCGACGCTGCAAAAGCTCGACAACGACGAGACGCTGCTCGTCCAATCGGGCAAGCCGGTCGGTGTTCTTCGCACGCATGAAATGGCGCCGCGCGTCCTGATTGCCAACAGTCTGCTCGTGCCCAAATGGGCCACCTGGGAAGAGTTTCGGCGCCTGGAGCAGATGGGATTGACGATGTATGGCCAGATGACGGCGGGCAGCTGGATCTACATCGGCACCCAGGGCATCTTGCAGGGCACCTACGAAACCTTTGCCGCCTGCGCCCGGCGCCACTTCGGGGGCACGTTGGCCGGCCGGCTCGTCGCCACGGCCGGACTGGGAGGCATGGGCGGGGCGCAGCCGTTGGCGGCGACCATGAACGGGGCCGCGTTTCTAGGGGTGGACGTCAACCCGGCCCACATCGAACGCCGCCTCCAGACCGGCTACCTCGACCGCAGGAGTGACAACCTGGACGAGGCGCTGGCCTTGGTCCTGGAAGCGAAACGGAAGCGCCAGGCCCTGTCCGTGGGATTGGTCGGCAATGCGGCGGAGGTGATGCCCGAACTGGTGCGGCGCGGGATCGTGCCCGATGTGCTCACGGACCAGACCTCGGCTCACGATACGCTCAACGGCTATGTGCCGATCCAGCAGGCGCCGGATGAAGACCTGGATGCGCTGCGCCGGAATGACCCCAAGGAATATGTCCGCCGGGCGCTCGACTCGATTGCCCGCCATGTCCGCGCCTTGTTGGAGTTGCAGCAGCGCGGAGCGGTCACGTTCGACTATGGCAATAATATTCGCGCCCAGGCAGTGGAGGTGGGCGTGCAAGATGCTTTCCGGATTCCGGGGTTTGTGCCGGAGTACATTCGGCCTCAGTTTTGTGAAGGGCGCGGACCGTTTCGCTGGGTCGCCCTCTCCGGCGATCCCGAGGATATCTACCGTACCGATGAGGCGGTGCTCGAGACCTTCCCCGAAGACGAGACGCTGGCCCGCTGGATTCGTCTGGCCCGCGAGAAGGTGCACTTTCAGGGACTGCCGGCGCGGATCTGCTGGCTAGGCTACGGCGAACGCGTCCGGCTGGGGCTGCGCTTCAACGACATGGTGCGGCGCGGCGAGTTGAAGGCTCCGATTGTGATTGGCCGCGATCATCTGGACTCCGGCTCGGTGGCATCGCCTAACCGCGAGACCGAAGGGATGCGCGACGGCTCGGATGCGATCGCGGATTGGCCCATCTTGAACGCCCTGATCAACACGGCTTCTGGAGCCGGCTGGGTGAGCGTGCATCATGGCGGCGGGGTGGGCATCGGCTACAGCTTGCACGCGGGCATGGTGGTCGTGGCCGACGGCAGCCGCGATGCTGAGCGCCGCCTGGAGCGCGTGCTGACAAGCGATCCGGCGACGGGTGTCATCCGCCATGTCGATGCGGGGTACGAGGAGGCTGTGCGTTGTGCCGAGGAGCGCGGCGTGCAGGTGCCGGGATTGAATTATTGAACCTCTCGCAAAGGCGCAAAGGGCGCAAAGGAAAGCCAGACACGCCCGCCAGTGCTCTCAGTCTACTGTCTTCTCTTTGCGCCCTTGCGAAAGGACTTGGTCAAAGCACAGGAAGATGGCCCATGATCCAGGTTATCCGCAATGCCGCCCAGCTCATTCGTGTCGCGCGACGTAGCGAACTAGCCAAGAGCGGCTCCGCTTCGCGTGACCTGGCCATCATCCCGGACGGCGCTTTGATGGTGCGTGACGGTCGTATCGATTGGGTCGGTCCCACGGCTGCCCTGCCGCCGATGCCGGAGGCGGAGGTGCTCGATGCGTCCGGCAAAGTCGTTCTGCCCGGTTTCGTCGATAGCCACACACATCTGATTTTCGCCGGCACACGGGAAGACGAATTCGAACAGCGTTTGCAGGGGCTAAGCTATCAAGAGATCGCCGCCCGGGGTGGCGGGATTAACGCCACGGTGCAGCGCGTCCGGCAAGCGTCCAAGGAGGAGCTCAAGACGCTGGCCCGCCGGCGGTTAGATCGTTTGCTCCGCTTCGGCGTCACCACGGTCGAGGTGAAGAGCGGTTATGGCCTGAGCCTGGCCGATGAACTCAAATGCCTGGAAGCGATCGCGGAGTTGAACGCCGAGGGTCCGTGGGAGTTGGTGCCGACGTTTCTCGGCGCCCATGCGGTACCGCCTGAGTATCGCAGCGACCGCGAGGGCTATCTTCGCTTGCTGCTCGACGTGATGCTGCCGGAGATCGCGCAGCGGCGGCTGGCGGAGTTCGCGGATGTCTTCTGTGAAACCGGCGTCTTTTCGCTGACGGAGTCCGAGCGCATTCTCCGGCGAGCAAGCGATCTGGGCTTTCGGCTCAAGCTGCACGCCGACGAATTGACGCCGCTCGGAGGAGCGGAGTTGGCGTCGCGGCTGGGAGCGGTTTCCGCGGACCATCTGCTCTGCATCACGGAAGCGGGCATTGAAGCCCTTGCGGCATCCGGTACAGTTGCTACATTGTTGCCAGGGACAGCATTTTTCCTCGGCATGAGATGTGCGCCTGCCCGGCGGTTGCTGGAGCGCGGTTTGACCGTCGCCCTGGCCAGCGATTGCAATCCGGGCACGTGTCCCAGCGAGAATCTTCCGCTGGTGGGAAGCATGGCCTGCACGCAGATGGGCATGCTGCCGGCCGAGGTGGTCACGGCACTGACCCTCAACGCGGCTGCCGCCCTGGGCCGATCCGATCGCCTCGGTTCGTTGGAAGTGGGCAAGCAAGCCGACCTGATCCTGTGCGATGTTTCGGATTATCGACAGCTCTTCTATCACTTCGGAGTGAATCATGTCTGGCGGGTCGTCAAGCGTGGCCGAATGGTCGTCGTACCTGATTCCGATAGCGCCGCCGGGCGGCTTTCTGCGGCGGGCGGATGATCCGCGCCTGGGCGAAGCGATCGACTTCTGGCAAGGGGATGCCGCGGCCCTCAAGTCCGGCCGAGCGGTGCTCGTGGGCTTCCCGCAGGACGAAGGGGTGAGTCGCAATCACGGCCGACCCGGGGCCGCCGATGCTCCCGAGGAGATTCGCAAATGGCTCTATCGCCTAAGCTCCTACGATCCCGAGAGCGAAGTAGACCTGATGGAGCTGCCGATCCTGGACCTGGGCAATCTGCGTGCGACGGCCAACCTCGAGCAGAGCCAGGAAGAGCTTGGCGCAGTCGTGGGCGAGATTCTGCGCAATGGCGCCGTCCCGATCGTGCTTGGTGGCGGCCATGAAACGGCATACGGCCACTACCTTGGGTATGTCGCCAACCAGCGCCGGGTGGGGATCCTCAATATTGATGCCCATCTGGATGTGGGTTCCTGTCTAGGTGATCAGGGG
>JBGQLF010000845.1:0-5428 GCA_041499985.1 Gemmataceae bacterium | reverse complement strand
CCCTGCCGCTGCCGCAAGTCGAAACCCCGGAACCGCTCGCCGCCTCCCAGCGGAAAATACTCGCCCTTGAGCGGTAGACCCGCCGCTCCGTAGAGCCGAGCCGCCAGGCGCGTTTCCGACAGCGGCCCGAGCCAGTCGGGCAGCCCTTTGACGAAGGACACCTGGCCCGTGAGTTGGTTCAACGCCTCCTGCTTCTGGAAGGCGACCTGTCCGCCGGCATAGGTGGCGTCGAGCTGAAAACCACCTTCTGGATCCCAGTACGGCGTTAAGTAATTGATGTGATAATGCACCCCGGCCGTCGTCATGCGGTCGTAACGCTCGCCTCCCTCGAGATGTCGTGGAAACGGCAAGAAATTCTCTGAGTAGGAGCCGAATGCTTCCAGATACTGCATGGGCGGCAAATACAGGCTGTCCCCGTAGTCGAAGACATAGCGACCGAAGAGGTAAGCCCGGCTGGGATTGGCATCGGCCTCGAGCGCCGAAGCCAGGCGTTTCTCGACGTTGAAACCGATCTGAGTGTGGGCGAACGGTACATGATCCCACATCCCGTCCACGCCCGCTACCAGGTCGCGAAAGTCCGTGCGATAGGCCGCATAGACGCCGCCATTGAAATGCTGCGTTCGGTACACTCCGGCCCGGACGCCGGCCATCATGGAGCGGGTATACCAGGGATCGTCATAGGGGGCGACGAACACCCACGGGCCGACAATCACGTTCCATTGGTCGTAGGCGCAGGTGATATCGGTATCGTCGAGCTGCGTATACAGCGGTGTCACTTTGAAGCGGATGCGCGGCTTCCAGGAGTTGTTGGATAGATCACTATCGACCAGGAGTTGGTCCGGATCCACGGTAATCTGCGTCGGCTCACATGGTAACAGCACCTCCACGCGCACGCGGTTGTTCGCCTGGGGCTGGATGCGTGTCGGGGGGTCCTCGAGCTCCAGCAGAGGAGCCTGCGGCTCGATCGGGATTCGCAGCTGGTAGCTGTCGCTGCCATTGAAACAAAACCCAAGTACGGTCGGCGCGTTGTAGTCCCCCTTCTGGTGCAAGAGGACAGTCACCTGATAGCGCGCTGGTGCGGCACGCTCATGCTTGAGGGCCTGCGAAAAGCTGCCGAAGGTCGGGGTGGTACTTTCCTGGGCGCATACGTTCACGCTCTCCACACTCCAGTCGGTCAGGCCGGAGCCGTAGAGCCAGTGGCGAAAGAATTCCTCCCACGATTGGCCGGTATAGGCTTCCAGCTCGCGCTGGAAGTCGGCCACGCGCAGGATGCGATAGTAGTAGTGGGCGTAGACCTGGCGCATGAAGTCGAAAAACGCCGCTTCGCCGAGCCGGTCCTCGATCAGGCCGACGATCTTGCTGCCCTTGTCATACGTCAGGCTCAAGAGGTTGACGAGGTGGCCGTAGGTGTCTCTTGAAATCTTCTGCAAAACAGGTCCGTTCTCGCCGCGGGCCAGCGTGCCACACAAGCTGTAGTTGCGGTAGGTATCGCGGGAAATATTCGGCAGCCATTCCAGGCCGCTGGGGAAACGCAACAGCGGGTTGTTCTTGCCGTGCTTGCAATCCATGAGCCGGTGGCTGAAATAGGTGGCCAGGCCCTCGTCCATCCAGGTTTCGCAGTAGCCGTTGGTGCCGACGACGTTGTACCACCATTGATGGCACAGCTCGTGGGAGATCAGGTACTCCGGGAAGCCTTCGGCAAAGTGGGGGAAAGCGAAAATGCGCTCGTCGATCATCACCAGGCCAGCGCACTCGTTGCCATTCCAGCCGAAATACGATTCGACGATGGTGAACTCGGCGTACGGATACGGCCCAAACCAGCGCTCGTAAACCGGGATGGCCTCGCATGCCCACTGGACCATGGCGCGGGCGTAATGCGCGTGCTCGGGCAGGGCCAGGCAACGCACCTGCACCGGCCCGGCCTGGCCCGTGAACTCCTGGAAGCAGGCGCTGCACACCAACGCAAAGTCGCGGGCGGCGTCGACATGAAGGTGCATCTGCTTCAGGCCATTGCCCAGGTCCTGCACCGCCACCACCGATCCGGTGCTGGCCACCTTCTGGTCGCAGGGAAGCGTCAGCTGGACGTCATAGACGCCGGCCTCATTGAAAAACGGCTGATGCCAGGGGACGAACGGCGTCGGCTGCCAGCCTTGCTCATCGTAATAAGCAAGCACGGGTAGCCATTGAGCCAGAAAGGTCACATCCTTCCACTGTCCCCAGCGCCCCTGTTTCTGGGGCAAGCGCATGGTGAAATCGATCTCGACGGTGACCGTCTCGCCCTGGCCGACGGGCCGGGGCAAGGGGATCACCAGAGCGGTGCCCTGGTCGCTGGGGCAGCCTTTGTCGTCGCGGTAGTAGAACGGGAGCGGCTCGCGGTCGAGCGTAACCGTCTGCACCTGGCAGGCCGCGGCATAGAACGCCGGATTCTCGCTCGGGGCCAAATCGAGGCTCTCGCTGGGCGCCATGCGCAGGATTTCCAGCATCTTGGCCAGAAAGCCGACGTCGTCGTCCGGGATCTGGTAATGGGAATGGGCGTTGAAGATGAGTTCTTGAGTCGGTTGCGGATGCCGGTTGGTCCAGGTGACGCGCTCGTGGACGTGAGCCACGTGCTGCCCCACGTCGAGCTGGATCGCGAGTTCATAACGGGGCAACCAGGGGGGGATGGCATATTCCGCAGCGGAGGCAGTACCGAGCATCACCGCCAACCATCCGAGCAGTGCGGCGTACGACTTCCGGTTGAATGCCATAGCTTGGTTCCTGGCCGACCGACGGGGCGAAACGGCGAAAGGATCCTCCACGAAGGACACGAAGACAGACGAAGAATCTGCTCAGGTGGATATCATCACCTGTGTGAGCCGGGCAGGTACATACCCTGGCTCGGGAAGGATTGTCCAGTCCAACCCGGCCGAGCTTGCGAAGACGGGAAAACAGGCGAAGGGTGGAAGCCTCGTTGGCTCGCCCTGGTCGGGATGTCGCGTCTCTCCCAACAGGCTGAGGGCCAGGCACAGTGTGCCGCAGCGTTCCTTGGTGCGCTTTTTGCAACCAGTAGATATGAAACAGCCCGGAGGGATGGCATGAAGAAAACGTGGATGAGCGTTTTCCTGGCCTGTTGTCTGGCGGCGATCTCCGTGGCGCTCATGGTCGGACGCCGCTACGCGTTGAGCCCAGACCTGAGCGGTCCGCGCGGGATCAACACCTGGAAGGTGACCCTAGGAGTGGCCGGCGAGCTGACAGCTCCGGATGCGGTGCTGACGCTGATGTTGCCGCCGGACTTTCGCCATCAGCACGTTGCCGATGAACGCTTCCAGAGCAAACAGCTGCTGCACCGCGTGGTGCAGGGCAGGGAGACCGGCCGGCGCGAAGTGGTCTGGCGACGTGCCGATCTGCCCGGGCCAGGGCCTGAGCCTTATCGGCTCTCCTATACCTTTCGCTGTCTCCTCGGCATGCGGCGGCCAACCGCGGCCATGCAGCGGCGCACGCGCGAGCTGGATGGCGCCCCGGCGGAAGGGGCCGCTCTCCGATCCGCTCCGCGCCTCGAGAGCGATCATAAGGAAATTTTCGCCAAGGCCCGCGAGTTGGTGCCAACCGAGCGCCCGGCCGTGGACCAGGTGCATGCCTTCTTCGACTATGTTAGCCAGCTGGACCAGGCGCCTGCTCTTGGCTCCGGCGGTGCCCTGGAATGTTTACGCCAGGGCGGCGGGGACAGCAGCGGCAAGAGCCGGCTCCTGGTGGCGTTGTGCCGCAACCGCGGCATTCCGGCCCGGCTGATCAGCGGCTTGATCTTGACAGGCGATCAAGAGCAGGGGCTTCACTACTGGGCCGAGGCCTGGGTCAACGACCACTGGTTGCCGCTGTGTCCGACCCACCACCATTTCGGCACGCGCAAGTTTCCCAGCAACTACCTCGTCCTCCAGCTCGGCGAGGAGGACCTCGTGCGCTGCCGGGGCGGTTCTTCTCCGTACGGGTTCGTGGTGCAAGACTTGCACGATCCTTTGGGACTCGGCGAGGACCAATCACCGTCGGGGATGCGGTCCCTCTGGCTCAACCTGTCGCTGTACACCTTGCATCCCGCGGAGCAGCATGTGGTAAAGTTCCTCCTCTTACTGCCGTTGGGTGCCCTGATTGTCAGCATTTTTCGCACGGTGATCGGTGTGAGCACTTTCGGCACCTTTGGCCCCGCTCTGCTGGGATTGGCCTTTCTGGACCTGAAAGCGCTCCGTTGGGGTTTGGGCATCTTCATCTTAACCGTCCTGGTAGGCTGGTGGATGCGCCACTTGCTCGACCGCTACCATCTGTTATTGGTGTCGCGCGTCTCCGTGCTGCTGACCCTGATTGTCGGCTTCCTGATCGTCATCATCGTGATTGCCAGCAATTGGGGAGTGCCAGTCACGCAGTACATTTCGTTGTTCCCTCTGGTGATCCTGACCCACCTGGTGGAGCGTTTCTGGACCGTGGAGGCCGAGGATGGCACGGTCGCGTCGTTCAAAACGCTGCTGGGAACCATCGTCGTCGCGGTCGCCGTCAGCCTGGCTCTCAGCCCCGAGGCGATTACGTCGTGGATGTTCCGTTATCCAGAGACCCTGGGGCTGGTGTTGGCGGCGCAATTCCTGCTCGGCCGATACACCGGTTATCGGCTATCGGAGCTGTATCGCTTCCGCGACCTGATTCAGGAGGAGACGCTCCCAGGAGGCAAGCCATGAACTGGCTGACCCGTTGGCGGCGATTGCGGCAACTGGGCATCCTGGGGATGAATCGCCGCAACACCCGGTGCATCCTGGACCACAACCCTCGGCACCGCTTTCCCCTGGTTGACGGCAAGCGCAAGATGCGGGACCTCTGTCAAGCCATCGGTGTGCCCACGCCGGAAATCTACGCCGTGATCGCGGCCCATTCCAGCCTGCGGCACCTGCCTCGGTTGCTGGATCGTCATCCGGACTTCGTGATCAAGCCCAACCGCGGCGCCGGCGGCCGGGGCATCCTGGTGATTATGGGCCGCGAGGGTACCGGTTTCCTGCGGCATAACGGCCAGCAGCTGGAGCTGAGCGATATCACCCAGCATGTGTCGAGTATCGTTTCGGGCCTGTTTTCGCTGGGCGGTTACAGTGACGAAGCCCTGATCCAGCAGCGTGTGATCCCGCACCCGGCGTTTGAGCGGATCAGTTTTCAGGGGATCCCCGACGTGCGCGTGCTGCTCTACAAACACGTGCCGGCGATGGCGATGTTGCGCCTGCCCACGCAGCTATCGGGTGGCCGAGCGAATCTGCACCAGGGAGGCATCGGCGCGGGTGTGGACCTGACAACCGGCATCACCTGCCATGCCGTGCTGCGCAACCGCGTGACGGAGTATCATCCGAACACGGGCGAAAGTGTGCTGGGTTTCCAGGTCCCTTGTTGGTCCGCCATTCTGGAGATGGCCCGCCGGGTGAGT
>JBGQLF010000844.1:0-5437 GCA_041499985.1 Gemmataceae bacterium | reverse complement strand
ATCATGGTCTGGAAGAACAGCAAGGCCAGGACCATCTGGACCAGGGGCACGAGGACCAAATACGGAACGAGCACGCCGAAAAAGGGAATGCCGCGCTGCCAGGGATCGCCGCCGATCAAGCTGGAAAAGATCGGACTGGGCGTCAGCAGCCCCAGCAAGGCGGCGATCCCGGAGTCCGCCTTGGCGATCGGAAGCTCGATCTTGTTCAACAGTCCGACGGTCCCGGCCAGGAGCGTGGTCGTGGCCAGATCGATATACAGGAGCACCATCACCTCGGGTGCTGCGCCTCCCAGCAGCACACACCAGGTTGCCAGGGGAAGGGTGGCGAGGGCCAGCAGGTATGCCAGGGCCGGCTCGCCGAGTAGTTTGCCCAGGAGGATCTGCCGCGGGCTCATGGCGGCGATCCGCTGATAATCCAGGGTCCGGCTAGCGATCTCAGTCCGCATGGAGGCCGAAGTGTTACTCGCGGCGATCACGGTCGAAATCAGGAACTGAAATGTCATCAAGCCCACGAAATACTTCCGCGCCCAGGGCCACGAGTTCCCCCCCCCGAGCACGTCATCGTAATAAAACAGCACCGCGCCCCCGACCGTGAGCAAGAGCACGTACAGAGCCGCAACGTTGAAGAGGCCGCCGCGGCGGTACTTCACGCGGAAGGCGCTGACCACGATCGGATTGTTCCAGAAGTCGAAGGACATAGCAAAGGGCCTCGGTCCAGCTTCGATCCGTGCACTGCCATGTGGGGCAGGCATTCTTGCCTGCCGGCAGGCAAGAATGCCTGCCCCACATGGCGGAGCTCCACCCACGCCACGACCGATCCTCACGACGTCCGATGGCGTGCAATCTTCATATAAATATCCTCCAGGTTATCGGTCTTGACAGCGAACGCGACCACCTCCACGCCGCTGGTCACCAGACGCCGGTGCAGCTCCGGCAAGGCTTCCCGTGCGGCACGCCAACGGCAACGGACTCGGTCCTCTCCCGCCGCGATCTGATCCACACAGGGGTGCTGCTTCAAGAGTTCCAGAAGCGCCGGCTGACCCGCCGTCACTTCGATTTCCAGTTGCAGCCCCGGCTGGAGCTGCTGGAGGATCTCCGCGACCCGGCCGCTGGCCAGGAGCCGGCCCTCTTCCATGATACCGATGGAGGTGCAAAAGTCTGCCATTTCCGTGAGGATATGGCTGGAAATAAGGATCGTCCGGCCCATCTCGTGGAGCTGTTTGAGCAGTTCGCGGAATTCGATGCGCCCGGCCGGGTCGAGTCCGGAAGCCGGCTCGTCGAGCAGGAGCACCTTGGGTTCGTGGAGCAACGTCTTGGCGAAACAGAGTCGCTGGCGCATGCCACGGGAGAGCGCCTTGATCTCGGCATCGCGACGTACTTCCAGGCTGACCAACTGAAGCACTTCTTCGATGAGCCGAGTTCGCCGCGGCGCGGGAATGCGATAACAGCGGGCGAAGTGGTCGAGGTATTCCCACACCAGCATGTTGTCGTACAGGCTGAAGAAATCGGACATGTAGCCGATCAGCGGATGCACCCGCAACGGTTCTTCCAGCACGTCGACACCAGCGATGCGAACCTGGCCGTAGGTCGGCTCCAGCAAGGTGGCCAGGATGCGGATGAGCGTGGTTTTGCCGGCGCCATTGGGGCCGATGAGGCCATACACCTCACCCTGCGGAATCTCCAGGTGCAAGTTCTCCAGGGCGACGGTTTTTGTCGCATCCTTAGAGCGATCGCTTCGGCTTCCGCCTTCGGGTGCCTCGGCGCGGTCGTATTCTTTCCTTAGGTAGTGGATTTCGATCATACCATGCGAGCATTCTGGAACTAAAGTCGGCTTTGAAGGAGAATCTACCCTGCCCGAGACCCTGGACGCATCGTATCGGAACCCAGTCAAGAGGCAACCAGTCCAGCGTACGATGTGCTTCTACCGATGCGATGGCTTCCCCCGAACCGGCGTTGCCACCGCGCATGCCGAGCAGACCAGACGCCCCTGGCGCGTGAGCTCCCAAGCAAACGTCGGCCGCTGGCACTCCGGGCACGGAGCCGCTTCGAGGGCTTCCATCAGCGGATCCCAGACCAGCTCCAGTGCCGCGGCTGTCCGTTCGGAAGCCACGCTCGTCTGGAGCAGCAACTTGGGTTGCTGGACCAACAGCAGGTTGAGCAAGCGCAGGTGAACGCGCAGCGTGTTCTTCTGGCGCAGCTCCGCCACGCGCAGCCGCTCTTCGCGCTCGAGGGCTTCCCGGCGAGCCGTCCACTTGGACGCATCGTCGTCCCGGCTGCGCGAGCGGCGGACCTGCTCCTCCAGCTCGCTGCGCAGATCCGCGTAATACCGGGCCATGCGGGCGATCTGCCGCTCCAGGCGTTCGTTCAGCTCGCGGCTGCGCGTGTTGGCCATCGCCGCGAGGGTCCGTACCACTTGTTCGCGAGCCAGCGGGTAGGCCGCTGCCATGCTGAGTCGGTGCGCTTCAGGGCGCGGAACCGCGGGCTTGTCGGCCAAGCGGGACGGATCGAGCAACCGCTCCAGGTGGCGTACCTGCCGGCCATAGTGCAAGTCCATGGCGACTGGCACGATCTCTTGCTCTTTCTGGTCGCTGACAAACGTGGCCTCGAACCAAAGGACAGCCTGGGCAAAGTGCAACGGCCGGACGCGCTCGATGCTCAGCTTGCAATCGACCGGGAGGGTAAGGGCACGGCGGATGCGCCCGGCAAGATCATGGGGCGCCAGGTTCAGCCCAACCAGGTAGAACTGGGCCCAGCGGCCCCGTTGCATGGCGTCGGCCAAGAGGCGGTCGATGAGTGGTGTGCCAAAGCTGGCCAGCTGGGCACCGGGATGCTCCGGCAACGCCTCGGGATCGAAGGCGATCCGCACAATCTCTCGCCCGTCGATCGTCAACGACTGCTCGGCTACCGCGGACGGTAGCAGCACGTCATACACCTGGGGCTCGACTTCGTCCCAAACGCCGCCGGTGGTTTCCACGTAGTCGCGCACGAACGCTTCGAGAGGCGTCGGCGCAGTGCCGGGTTCGGCGGCAGGAGTTGCCATGGGTTGGATTCCTCGTAGTCAGCCACTTACGCCAGGCGGCGGTTCGCTTTCTCTACGTGCGAACGGCGGTGCGTGCTCAGCCGTTTTTTCTCGGCCAGAAAGTCTCGGAGAAGGTCTTTGCCGTCGAAGCGAATCCCGTGCGACTTGCACAGCTGCTTGGATTCCTCGAGGACCTGGATGGCCTTCTCCAAATCGCCGGCATCGCGATAAAGAATGGCCAGCAAGTCCAGGCGATCACTGAGATCACTCACATCGTAATCCTTGAGGACGAATTCCTCGCCGGGAGTGCCCTTAGAGATTTCCCAAAGGCGGCGGATCAACTGGATTTCGCATTCGCGATATTGGATGGCTTTGGCCAAGTCTCCCCTTACTTCGTAGAGCAAGGACCAACATGCCTCGCCTAGGATGGCCTCATGACGTGAAGCGGCCTTCCGTAACAACTCTTCGAGTCGTTTACAAAAGTGCAGCGCTTTGCTGCGATCACGCAGCGGGTAAAACCAGTGAAGGATTTTGTGGTACAGATACTGGATTTCATCCCATTCACCCGCAAAATTTCTTCTATTGGGAGGTGATTCTGTTTTCATGATGGGGGTCTCGGCACTTGTGGTTCCAGCTCGGGATAAAACTTCTTCTGCTCCTGGGTGAACTTGTCCCATTGTTCCCATGCTTTTCGGGCCGCTTCTTTGGCTGCCTCACGTTTTCGTTAGGAGGCGTGGCATTCTGAGCAAAGTGGCTCTCAGCTATCCGGCGTGAAGCGATCCCCGAACAGCCGATCATCATGGCTGCGCTGGCGGATATACGCCTCTTTGGCCTCCAGGAGCCGATTGCCCAGCTCTTCCATCCGGCGTGTGAACTCGTCGCTGTTGGCCGATTCGGCCCAGAGATCGGCGACCACCTCTTGAAATTCGCGCTCCTCTTCCAGATTGCCGAGGATCATGTCGATCTCGCCGATCACCAGCTCGAACATGCTCAGCTTGGCCTCGAGCAGGTGCAACACCGCCGCCTCCACCGTGCCGGCCGCGACCAGGTTGAACACGTGGACATCGTGCGTCTGCCCGATTCGGCTCAGTCGGCCGATGCGCTGTTCGATCTTCATCGGGTTCCACGGCAGATCGAAGTTGCACACGGCATGCGCGAACTGCAAGTTGCGGCCCTCGCTGCCCGATTCGGTGGCCAGCAGCAGACGGGCCGGTCCGCGAAAGCGGGCAATGGCGCCCTCCTTTTCCATGCGCGACAGGCCGCCATGAAACACCGCCACCTCGTGTCCCGCTTGCCGCAGCCGTTCGTGGAGCATCTCCTGCGTGGCCCGGAACTGCGTGAAGAGCACCATTTTGTCGGGAAATTCTTCGAGAAGCTCCAGCAGACGCTTCGTCTTGGAACTCACGACTTGCTGCCGGGCCCGGACCGCCAGGTCGGTCAGCGTATCGCGGTCTGGCTGGGCGAGAGTGGCGTGCTCGGCGATCCGCTCCAGAGTTCCGGCAGCCGCCTGGCTGGAGCTGCCCAGGGCCATTTGGAGGGTGAGCAGGGCCATGCGGGTCAGCCCTCCTCGTTCCTTGCCCGTGCGGAGATGCTGGCGGACAAACTGAGTCACAGCGTCGTAGAGGGCCTGTTCCTCGGCCATCGGCGTCAGACGCTCCGTGCGGGCCCAACGGCGCGTGAATTGCAGGCCGACCGTACTGCGCCGGTTGCGCACCATGACTTCGCTCAGCAGCGCATGCAGCTCGTCCACGTTGCGCGGCGTCAACTTGTCCTTGCGATCCACAAATTGGCGCTGAAACTGCCGGGCCGTACTCAGCAGTCCTGGTTCGAGCAGCGTGACGAGGTTGAACAGCTCCTCCAGGTTGTTCTGCACCGGAGTCGCCGTGAGCAGCAAGATGAACTGCTTCTGTAACTCGCTGGCAAAGCGCCAGAGTTGCGTGTTGCGGTTGCGCAAATGGTGGGCTTCGTCCACAATAACCATATCCCATTTTCGGCTGAGGATGGCCGAGCGGTGCGGCTCCCGCTTGGCCGTGTGCATCGACGCGATCACGCGTTCGAACTCAATCCAGGCTGCGGGGCCACGCTGGCGAAAGGCGGGATCGTCATGACTGATCAAATCGAGCGAGAATTTGCGGCGCATCTCGCCTTGCCATTGTTCAATGAGCGACGGCGGTACCAGCACGAGGACCGACCGGACCAACCCGCGCAGGTGCAGCTCGGACAGCACGAGGCCGGCTTCGATGGTCTTGCCCAGCCCGACTTCATCACAGAGCAAGGCCCGACCGCGGAAGCGGTGCAGCACCGTCTTGGCCGTGCGGATCTGGTGCTCGAGCAGCTCCATATCGCGCACCAGCGGCAGACAAATGAGCCGATCGAATCCCGCGTGGGTAGCTAAACGTGCGGCCCGCAGAGCGAGCT